>NZ_JAVRCE010000050.1:45035-56029 GCF_034530915.1 Nostoc sp. DedQUE09 | reverse complement strand
TAATTGCTATAACCCTTGATTTTTAAAGCTCTTTGGGGAATGAAACAGCCCTGCCCTTGCAAAGGGGAGGGAACTAGATTTCTTGTTTCCCCCCTTGGAAAGGGGGGATTAAGGGGGGTAATTCAACTTGCCTGTACACCGTAGCCTTTCTAAAGGGGGTAATTCAACTTGCCTGTACACCGTAGCCGCTTGCGGGGAGGGATGTTAGGAACTTCCTTTTTAAGGAGGATTTAAAGTTTTAGCTACCTCAAGTACCATTTTGAAAACGAGCTCTAAGACGCACAAGAAAAAGTAATTGATATTATGACAAATACAGTAATTATTACAGGCGCATCGCAAGGAATTGGCAAAGCTACAGCATTATTATTTGCCCGTCACAACTATGATGTGGTGTTGGCAGCTCGTCAACTTGACCGTTTAGAAGCTACTGCTGCACAGATACGGGAACTTGGACGAGAAGCGATCGCTATTTCTTGCGATGTGAAAGATCCTTTACAAGTAAACGACCTGATCCAAAAGGCGATCGCTCATTTTGGTAACATAGATGTATTAATTAATAATGCAGGTATCTTTTGCTTAGGGCCCGTTGAAGATTTTAGCTTAGATGATTGGCATCAGATGATTGATACCAATTTGTGGGGCTATATCCATACTATTAATGCCATCCTGCCCCATTTCTTAGAACGTCGCAAAGGAACCATTGTTAATGTCAGTTCTATTGGTGGTATAGAACCGATTCCTTACCAAGTTCCTTACACAACCACTAAATACGCCGTAACTGGATTGACAAAATCGCTACACGCTGAGTTATCACCAAAAGGGATTCACGTTAGCGGAATTTATCCCAGTTTTATCAGTACTCAAGTGATGGAACGGGCAATCTTTCGCGGTAAAGACGAGGAAACTGCCGAGGCGCGTTCTGAGTTGGTAGATAAAGCAATTCAAATTCCTGTACTAGAAAAGCCTGAAGATGTAGCAAAATCAATTTGGGAAGCAGTAAAGCATCAGCGTTCTGATGTCATGGTAGGCACAACAAACCTTTGGAAAGCTATTTATCACTTGTCTCCTAGTTTGATGCAGTCAGTTTTTCGGCGTGTATTTGGCATGGAAGAACGAACTTAGACAGTGCGTTACGGCGTTTTGCCTAACACACCCTACGATTTTATCTTTTACTTTTGAGCTTTGGAGAATCGTTTTTCTCCCTTTTATCCTGCAAGCTGCGAATTTTAACCAGCACTGAAATATATTGTTGAGTCATCCAAATCAACGTCTCAATGGATGAGTTACCCTGGTCAATCTGGCTTTTAGCTTGTAGACCTATCAAGAATAGTTGCATTGCTAGCAACAAAGCAATGGTTTTACTGAAAAGTTGACGGACTTGCATTTGTTTGCGCCTCAAAGAGTTGATAAATACAGGTTCTCTTTGGGGTTGTGCCCTTATGCAAGTACCCTAATCTTGCTGAAAATGCCTTAGAATCTGGATTACATGAGTTTGGGGTGGTAGTTTCAATCTGGGGTAGCCCCAAACTTCTTACTCAACTTTTTGGATGTAATGCCACGAATTACCTATGGGCCTCAAATTCAAAAGCGAGTCAAGCGTCTGCTGGAGGCGTTGCTTTGTTTCGTCGATGGGGAATTTGAGGATGGTAACTTTAAAATTGAGTCCGACTGGAAAGAAGCAGACAGCGTTAACCCCAAGCTGACTGTGCAGACTACGTTAGTCGTGTTGGAGTTGCTGACGCAAAAAGACAAATATCCTGGCAAGTTAACTAAAGCGCAAATTCGAGAAGCGCTGAATTTGCTGAAGGATTTTTTGAAGATTCTGGAAGATAACCGTCTGCAAACTCAAGGTTCTGATGACTGGCGCTTTACACTCAAGCTATGGTCAAAGGATAGAGAGAAGAATCTGAAAGGGTTTGATGAAGCGTGGGAAAAGAATAGACCCAAGAAATCGAAATTAAATAACCCCTCTCCAAACCTCTCCCCCACAGGGAGAGAGGCTTTGAATTTTCCCCATTCGCTTGTAGGGAAGGGGGTTAGGGGGTTAGGTAACACAAGTATATTTCAAGCGCCACCTTTACCCACATACTTTGTAGAACGCCCAGAGTACAGTGAAGATTTAAAGACTCGTCTTTTAAATGGTTCATCGTCTGATAGTCGCACTTTAGTAATTACTGCAATTCACGGTTTGGGTTCCGTGGGCAAATCTACTTTAGCTGCGGCTTTAGCCCATAATGCAGAAATACAATCTCGTTTTTGTGATGGCATTCTTTGGGCAACATTAGGTCAACAACCCAATGTGCTGGCTTTACTTAGTGGCTGGGTGCGAGCATTAGGAGACTATAGCTTTAAGCCTACAAGTATAGAAGCAACTTCCTCGCATTTGCAGACTCTGCTTTCTGACAAAGCTGTGTTGCTGGTGGTGGACGATGCTTGGAATACCGAAGATGCACGAGCATTTAATTTTGGTGGGGCGCGTTGTCAAGTTTTAGTAACTACTCGTGAAGGTCACATTGCCGATGCTTTAGCAGCCAACACCTACAGTCTGGATATAATGAAACCAGACCAGGCAATGGAATTGCTGACCAAGAAATTAAGACGCGAGATTACAGGCACAGAACGTTACTCAGCAGAAAATTTAGCCAAAGGTGTTGGTTATCTTCCCCTAGCATTGGAACTTGCAGCCGCCGAAGTTGCCTGTGGTACGACTTGGAATGAACTGTTGGCGGATATTCAGCAAGAAGTAGCCAGATTAACAAGTTTTGACCGACCGGAAGCTAAAGAAATTACTGATGAGGCTAGTTTAAAACGCCTGAGTTTAAGGGCATCATTAAATTTGAGTGTCAAGAGAATGCCACCAGAAAAGCAGCAGCATTTCTCTTGGTTAGGGGTGTTGCCGGAGGATGTCAACATTAATAAGATAATGGCGGCAACGCTGTGGCAGATGGATAAGCGTGATGCTGCCAAGATGTTGCAATATTTACGGAATAAAGCATTGCTATTAACAGGAGTACCGCTTGCTGATGGTATGCCTACCTATCGCTTACATGACTTATTCCACGATTTAGCTTGTAATTTGTTAACTGCTCCCTCACAGCCAAAGCGCCCAGGAGATTTGGCTGGGTTGGGTTTAAACCTTGCTGATGTTCACGCTGCTTTTTTAAAGAAGTATCGGCAGAAAACCCAGAATGGTTTATGGCATACTTTACTCGATGATGGTTACATTCATCAGTATTTAGTTTGGCATTTGGAAAAGGCTGGACAGTTAGAAGAGATTCACCAGTTATTGCGGGAAGAGTCTGCAACTGGAAGCAATGGCTGGTATGAAGTGCGAGAACAATTGGCACAAACTGGCGGTTACATCACAGATATTTCTCGTGCCTGGGAACTAGCAAAAGCAAATTGGACTGAAGCAACCTTGCCGCAAGTGGTGGGTTGGCAGTGTCGCTATGCTTTGATTACTGCATCTTTTAATAGTCTGGCAGCTAATTTACCAGCAGAACTGCTGGTTGCACTAGTTAAAAACAATTTCTGGACTCCTGAACAAGGACTGGCTTACGCTCTACAAAACCCAAATCCTAATCAGAAAATTAATTCACTGACAAAACTAGTCGCCTATTTGCCACCAAATCTTCAAGACTTAGCACTGCAAAAGGCACTCTTTGCCGCCAGGGCAATTCAGTCTGATAGCGATCGCACCAATTTCCTGATCGCATTAGTGGACAAACTAACACCAAAGTTTTTACCAGAAGCACTCTTTGCCGCCAAGATAATTCAGTCTGAGAGCGATCGCACCAATTTTCTGATCGCATTAGCGGACAAACTAACACCAGAGTTGTTGCCACAAGCACTCTCTGCTGCCAGGGCAATTCAGTCTGAGGAGTATCGCGCCTATGTTCTGAGTGCATTAGCGGACAAACTAACACCAGAGTTGTTGTTACAAGCACTCTCTGCCGCTAGGGCAATTCAGTCTGATAGCGATCGCGCCTATGTTCTGAGTGCATTAGCGGACAAACTAACACTAGAGTTGTTGCCAAAAGCCTTAGAAGCAGCTAAGACGATCAAAGATCAAAGGTATTACGCTTTTGTCCTAAGTGCATTAGCTGACAAACTGCCCTCAGTGTTACCACAAGCTCTAAAGGCGGCAAAGGCTATTTGGTATGACGAGTATCGCGCTGAAATCCTGGAGGTATTAGCTGACAAACTACCACCAGAGTTATTGCCACAAGTCCTAGATGCGACAAGGGCTATTCAAGATGAGTTTTATCGCGTCAAAGTCTTGAGTGTATTAGTCGAGAAACTGCCAGAATTGTTGCCAGAAAAACTCACTGCCATTAGAGCAATTGAGGATGAATTTTATTGCGCTGGAGTTTTGTTTGCATTAAGCGATCAACTACCACCAGAGTTGCTTCCACAAGTTCTAGAAGTGGCGCTGGCGATTCAGGATGAGTTTTATCGCGCCAAAGTCCTGATTGCATTAGCAGACAAACTACCACTAGAGTTGTTGTCACAATTAGTAGAAGCGGCAAGGACGATTCAGGATGAGTTTTATTGTGTTTATGCCCTAAGTGGATTAGCCGCTAAACTACCACCAGAGTTGTTCTCACAAGTATTAGAAGCCGCAAGGACTATTCAGAATGAGTATTATCGTATCTATGCTCTGAGAGCATTAATAAGCGATCGACTACCACCAGAGTTGTTGTCACAAGTATTAGAAGCTGCAAGGTCAATTCAGTCTAAGAGCAAGCACACTAATTTCCTGATAGCATTAGCTGACAAACTACCACTAGAGTTATTGCTAAAACTCCTAGAGGCGGTAAGGGTGATTCAGGATAACAGGGATCAAGCCAAAGCCCTGATTGTATTAACTGACAAACTGCCACCAGATTTGTTGCCAGAAGCACTGGCCTACGCCAGGACAATTTACGATGAGTGGGATCGCGCCAAACTCCTGATAGTATTAGCCGACAAACTGCCAGAGGTATTGCCAGAAACACTCGCTGCAATTAGGACAATTCAGTCTGAGAGCGCTCGCGCCGATGCCCTGAGTGCATTGGTCGACAAACTGCCACCAGAGTTGCTTCCACAAGTTATAGAGGCGGCACTGGCGATTCTGGATAAGAAGTATCGCGCCAAAGTCCTGATAGTATTAGCCGACAAACTACCAGAGTTGTTGCCAGAAGCACTCGAAGCCGCTAGGACGATTGAGTATGAGACATCTCGCGCCGATGCCCTGAATGTATTAGCTGACAAACTGCCAGAGTTGTTGCCAGAAGCACTCGAAGCCGTCAGGGCAATTCAGGATGAGAGATATCGCGCCAATGCCTTGAGTGTATTAGCTGACAAACTGCCACCAGAGTTGTTGCCACAAGCACTCGAAACCGCTAGGGCAATTCAGTCTGAGACATCTCGCGCCGATGCCCCGATCGCATTAGCCGACAAACTGCCACCAGAGTTGTTGCCACAAGCACTCTCCACCGCCAGAGCAATTCAGGATGAGAGATATCGCACCCTAGCCCTAGCCCTGAATGTATTAGCCGACAAACTGCCAGAGTTGTTGCCAGAAGCACTCGAAACCGCCAGGGCAATTCAGGATGAGACATCTCGCGCCCATGCCCTGAATGCATTAGCCGACAAACTGCCAGAGTTGTTGCCAGAAGTACTCGAAACCGCCAGGGCAATTCAGGATGAGACATCTCGCGCCCTAGCCCTGAATGCATTAGCCGACAAACTACCAGAGTTGTTGCCGGAAGCACTCGAAACCGCCAGGGCAATTCAGGGTGAGACATCTCGCGCCCTAGCCCTGAATGCATTAGCCGACAAACTGCCAGAGTTGTTGCCAGAAGCACTCGAAACCGCCAGGGCAATTCAGGATGAGACATCTCGCGCCCTAGCCCTGAGTGCATTAGCTTCCGGTCTATCACAAATGCCAAATGCCAAACTTTTCCCTCTCTGGCAAGATACACTTGATAAGTTATGCCTTCGCACTCGCCCTAACTTACTGCAAGATATCAAGGCATTATTTCCAGTTATCTTTGCATTAGGTGGTCAAGCAGCAACGGCAGAACTTGCCCGTGCTATTCAGGATGTGGCGCGATGGTGGAAATAATTCGTAATTCGTAATTCGTAATTTAAGAGAGTTAGATTTAACTTGCATCTGTATCCAGATATTGGTCAATTGGTATAAGGGGATGCAGTATTTATAGTTTTAAGCAAAGTGCGATCGCCTTTTACAACTACTCAACCCAATTCTCTCTGGTGTCGATGAGTGGGCGATCGCAATTAATCATAAAATCATCAGAGAAATTGTCTAGACTGTCAATGAGCGACGTTAAACTATAGCGCTTCCCAGTTTTTAGCTCTAAGTGAACCGTATTGGATACTATTCATCAATCCAACTACTCAAAAATTCTACTTGATTCTGCATTTATTCTGCTGACTTAACTGCAATTAACCTCAAAATACCGCGCATTATTTCCCCCACTGAGTAACGTTGCTGCTGTACCAAAATCATTCCTGCATGAGATTGTTCTTTGGTCAAAAAATCAGTGTGCAAACGGTAGAAATCTCTGATATTAGAACTATATAAAACAAAACCTTGCTCAGTTGCCCACGTTAGCTGTTCTTCATCTGTATATCCCAGCCTATTCAAATTTAGACTTGTAATCACATCTATACCACGATTTTGTAAAGCCAGAACTAGAGAACGTGCGGTAGAATCCTCATCCATATACAAGCGAATTCGGCTCATGAAAGTTTTTGAATTTTATGCAGTTTCTCTAATCTGTCTCCCTCTGCCTCTTCTGCTGCAATGTCAGCGTCAATTTGGTCGCGGTTAGCATGATAATAAGCTAAAGCTGCATAAACCTGCGCTAAGGTCAAATGACTAATTTGATCTGCAATCTCTTCGGCGCTATAACCTTGTTTGTACCAGATTGCTATGCGCCTGACTGTCACCCCTGTACCAGCAATAATCGGACAACCGCCGTGTATTTCAGGGTTATGGTTAATCAGTGTGCCAATATCGGTAATAGTTGTCAAAACTTGTTCTCCGAAATTTTTTACATTATCTCTAATTTGACCAGTTAGCAAGATATTCATTTAAAGTCATTGACTCACCATCGCTATACTCAGCGCGAACTTCTTCCATTTCTGCCAGTGTATCTGCATCGTCTTCGTACAACGCTTCTTCGGCTTCAAAAATTTGTTGCTCAATTAGCTCTTGAAGTTGACGTTTTTCTGTTAAATCAAGAGAAGATATTGCTTCTGCTAAAGTTTCTAAGGAGAGTTGTAGTTTAACAATGGCTGGCATTTTTCTCCTTTTGGATGTGTTTTATTCGCATTTTGACACCATTATGCTGATTTTAACAGTTATATTTTTGTCAAGCCCAAAGTCTTTAGGTTGTATTTTACGCTTGTGGGGTGCAGCAATTGAATTTGCCTAAACTGCGTAGTTTACCGCCGTAGGCATCGCTTATATCTTTTCTACAGAATACTAAGCGATCGCTTACAAGATTTTTGCCTACGCACTCCCCAACTTATGGGAGCAGCTACAGAACTTATGAGAGTAGCTACAGAACTTATGGGAGCAGCTACAGAACTTATGGGAGCAGCTACAGAACTTGTGGGAGCAGCTACAGAACTTGTGGGAGCAGCTACAGAACTTGTGGGAGCAGTGTCCCTTAAAGTTTTGATGAAGCTTAAACAATTATCTATATAAATACCAATATCTAGTAATAAAATTCCGAAATTTTACTGCTATAACTTGAAAAATTTATTACAAAAACTGCGAGTTTTGCTGAACCAGAATGCAGTTTAATTGAGGCAAGCTAGCTCTATAAGAATTTTAAAGGAGTAGTTTTATGTCTCGTAAAAAACGTACATCCCGTGTTTTAGAAAAAGCTCAGTTAAGATCCGCTGGACTGAAATCGATTGTTCCAAGCGTCAAATTTGATGAAGATTATAGTCTAGAAAAATTAGTTGAGTCAATCGACCAGTTACGCAGCAAAATTGATGTTTATAATACTGCTCTGTCTGTGGTTGACTCTTCTAAAACTGAAATTGAAGAAATGGAAAAAAACTTGAGTCAGCTTTCTGAGAAGATGCTGATGGTGGTTGGTATCAAGTACGGCAAAGACAGCCGCGAATATGAGATGGCGGGTGGTGTTCGCTATAGCGATCGCATCCGCAAAATCAGATCGAGCCGCTTGAAAAATGTTGCAGAACAAGCATCTGATGAAAATGCTAAAACTGCATAAAATGCAGGATCTGACTTTTCATGTTATGTGGAAAAGTCCACCAAAAACCTAACCCCCTAACCCCCTTCCCGTGTCGGGAAGGGTGGAAAATTCAAAGTCTCTCTCCTTTTAGGCTACAGTGTACACACAGATCGAATTACCCCCCTTAATCCCCCCTTGGAAAGGGGGGAAACTAGAAATACAGTTCCCTCCCCAATACATACGGGGAGGGTTAGGGAGGGGTAAAACTTACGCTTAAACTCTGATGAGTGAACTGTTTCAGACTTGTGTGTACACCGTAGCTCCTTTTAGGAGAGAGATTTAAAGAGAGGTTTTCCAGATGCCGTGAAAAGTTAGATTTGTAGGGGCGTAAGACCTTGCGCCCATAGGATAATTTTTTAACTAGAATTCCTTTAACGTGAAGCTCTGGATGTTACCGCTCTTTGTAAATTAGCTAGAGCGCGATTGTAATCCAAAATAGCTGTGACTCGATTACCTTCTGCTCTTGTCAGGTCATTTTCAGCATCAATTACCTCTGTTTGAGTGCCTACACCAGCTTGGAACCTCAATCTTGCTAAATTCAGAGCTTCCCTAGCTTGATTTAAAGCCACACTAGAAGTCTGCACATTATTTAAATTGGATTGCAATCGAGCATAGTACTGTTCTACATCAAAGCGAATTAAGTCACGCTGGTTAGCAAATCGAGTCTCTGCGATCCCAATATTAGCTCTCGACTGAGCCGCCCTTGCTCTTGCTGCTCCGCCATCAAACAAAGTTAGATTTCCTGCAAGTTCCACTGAATAGCCATCAGTAATACTGACACCATCATCATACCGATCTAGCAGATTGTAGTTTCCTGCCAAACTAACTTGCGGCCCTAGTTGTGAAAGTGCCTGTCGTCGTCGTTGCTCCTCAATATTACGTTGTCCCAAAAACTGTTGCAATTCTGGACGATTTTGAAACGCTTGGACAATACTTTGTTCTACCGTCTGCGGCCAAAGACCCGCTAATTGTACGGGGTCTGAGGCACTGATCTCAGCTGACTGCGATAAACTTAACAACGTAGCAAGCTGACGACGAGCAATTTGCTGCTGTGAGATCGCATTAGTCAGCTGTTGTTGGGCATTTGCTAAATTCACCTGAGCTTGCAGCACATCGAATCGCGTACCCACTCCAGCCCGTTCTCTGGCTTGAGTATCCCGCAAACTAGCCTGGGCATTTTGCACAGCAGATTGATTAATTCTGACTTGCTCATCTGCTTGTTGCAAATCGTAGTATTGAGTGGTGGCATTCAAATTAATTATCAAAGATTGACTTTCAACATTTAATTCATCTACCCGTAACTGTTCCTCTGCGGCTCGAATACTCGCTTGTCGGTTCCCAGAAGTATAGAGATTATAATTCAGTTCTGCTGAACCATTAAAAGAGGTGCTGGCTTGAGATGAATTGCTATTAAAACCATTACCACTATTAGTCACACTACTGTTAATACCAAGAGTAGGAAACAAAGCCGCTTGAGACTCGCGTAGTTCCGAGCGACTACGTTCTAGCTGTAATATAGCTAGCTGCAAGTCTCGATTGTTGCGTTTTGCTAGTTCTAAAGCTTGTGCCAAACTGATTGGTACAGTTCCCTGAATTCTTACTTCCTCCGGTTTAGTCGGAAATTGCAGCGGATTGGGATTGGGGTTGAGGCGATCGGGAACTTGTACAGAGCTTGAGGAATTCTGTGCTTTTGGCGGAGTTGCTGCACTTGCTGCATTTGGAAAAAGAATCGCGATCGCGACAGTAACCCAGGTAAAATGCACGAATAATAAGCTGAAATTCATAATCTAGATATAGTAATTAATTAGGTTCTTTTGAGGATATAATCAAAAGTTTTCATCCTGATTGACCTAGAGAGATTTAAATCTTAAATTCCTCCTCCAAGGGTTGATTTTAACAAATTACCCGACAATCAAACCATCCTGAACTCGAATAATCCTATGGGTTTGAGCAGCGATATCTGGTTCATGAGTGACAATGACAATCGTGATTCCTTGGTTATTAAGTTCAGTCAGTAAACTCATCACCTCATAGGAAGTTTCAGTATCTAAAGCTCCGGTTGGCTCATCTGCCAAAACTAATGCAGGTCGGTTGACCAAAGCACGAGCGATCGCTACCCGCTGTTGTTGTCCGCCAGATAGTTGACTAGGACGGTTAGCGATGCGTCCCCCTAATCCTACCTTTTCTAAGGCTTCTAATGCCCTTTCCCGGCGTTTTGGCTTGGGTAAGTTAGCGTAAACCATTGGTAACATGACGTTTTCCAACGCTGTCGCCCGCGCCAATAAGTTAAATTGTTGGAAAACAAAACCTATCCTTTGGTTGCGGATATAGGCTAATTCATCATCATTAAAAGTCGTCAGGTTTCTGCCTTCAAAAATATAGTTTCCAGTTGTCGGACGATCCAGACATCCCAAAATATTCATGAGTGTAGATTTACCAGAACCTGACGCACCCATAATTGAGACGTATTCACCTTCCTCAATTGAGAGTTGAATTCCCTTAAGTATTGGAACACTAACCTCTCCCAAGTGATAGGTTTTAGTAATAGATTCCATCCAAATCATTGTTGGCATAATTGAGTGCTGAGTAGTGAGTGCTGAGTAGTGAGTGCTGAGTAGTGAGTGCTGAGTGCTGAGTGCTGAGTAGTGAGTGCTGAGTAGTGAGTGCTGAGTAGTGAGTGCTGAGTAGTGAGTGCTGAGTAGTGAGTGCTGAGTG
>NZ_JAVRCE010000050.1:0-44935 GCF_034530915.1 Nostoc sp. DedQUE09 | reverse complement strand
CTGAGTAGTGAGTGCTGAGTAGTGAGTGCTGAGTAGTGAGTGCTGAGTGCTGAGTAGTGAGTGCTGAGTAGTAAAGTGAGTAGTGAGAGTTCATTTATAGCCGTAGTCACATAGGTTAGGACAGTGTTAATTGCTCAAAGGCTTGAAAAAACTGGGTTTTTACTCAGCATTTAGCACTCAGCACTTTGCTTTAGTTATGGAGGCTGAGTTTTGTTGATGTTTTTGTTTACTAACTGATATACGAAGACCGCCAATAATTTTGCCTACTTCTTCTGCTTGATTTAAAAGTTGGTTGAATTTGGCTTGATCGAGATAGCCAACATCTAGAGCTATATAAAGTTGAGAACGCAATTCTGCACAAGATGACTTCGATATCGAAAGAAACTGATGAAATTCTCCTAAATAACTTCTTTCAAAACCCTCTGCAATGTTAGACATGATAGACACTGCTGCTCTTTGTATTTGTCCTGATAATCCAAAGTCTCTAGCAAACGCGCCCTGCTGAGTAACCTGATAAATATCTTTAGTAAGAATTCTTGCTTTTTGCCAAGCAATCAAATCTTCAAAACGCTCAACTTTACTCATTCTACTGACTACTCAATTTTCAAAATTGACACTAAATAACTTAGCACTCAGAACCCAGCACTCACTACTCAGCACTCAGCACTCAGCACTCAGCACTCACTACTCAGCACTCTTAAACTTAGTCGCTTCTTAAAGCATTGATTGGATCTAATTTAGATGCGTTCCGTGCTGGAATCACGCCAGCAATTAAGCCAACGGTTAACGAGAGTACAAAGCCAGCAACGATCGACAAGAAAGAAATTACAAAGGGAAATTTGAAAACGCTTGCAGCTATAAAGGCTAATAAAACGCCAGTCACCATGCCAATACCTCCGCCGACAATGGAAATCACGATCGCTTCGGCTAAAAATTGATTGAGAATGGCTGAATTAGTTGCTCCTACGGCTTTGTGAATCCCAATTTCCCGCGTCCGCTCAACCACAGAAACCAGCATAATGTTAGCAATACCAATACCACCAACCACTAGAGAAATTCCAGCGATCGCTACCACCATGACTGTAAATAAACCCACAATATTAGTGAAGGTACTAACAATATCAGCTTGATTAGTCAGTCGGAAATCATCAGCTTGTGGCGGATAAATATTATGACGCAGCCGTAAAAGATTGGTAACTTGAAACTGAGCGGCTTCTAACTGCTCCTGATTAGCGCCTTTAACTAAAATTCCACTTACAGAAACGCCCACCAGGGCATTGTTCCCAACTAGTCTCTTCGACATACTAGTTAGAGGAATGAAAACTTGGTCATCTCGATCCATTGGCCCTTGAGAACCTTTAGGTTCCATCACCCCAATTACTTCATAAGCCTCTCCCTGAATCCGAATTTTCTCACCGATCGGATTTACACCCTGTGCAAAGAGTGTTTTTTGCACTGTAGGGCCAAGAATGGCAAGTTGTGCGGCACTATCTAGTTCTTCTTGAGTAAAATATCTCCCTTGTTGGGGACGGGTATTTCTGATTTCTGGGTAGTTCAAATCTGTGCCATAAATGGTAGTTGAGGTGTTTTGCCCTGCATATACAACTTGAGCGCTGCGTTGGAGATAAGCAGAAACCATCTGTGCTGATGGCGCTTGTGTAGCGATCGCCTTAGCATCTTCCCAAGTCAAGGTGCTGCTAGAACCTACTCCTTGACGGACATTCCCACTTCTTGCTGCACCCGCCAAGATTTGGATCACATCTGTACCCAATGCTTGTATCTGTTGCTCAACCCCTTTTTGCACTCCCTGACCAACAGAAGTAATGGCAATAACTGAAGAAATCCCAATAATTACGCCCAACATAGTTAGACCCGTGCGTAATTTGTTACTCCACAGAGTCTCTGCCGCCATTGTCAAGATTTCCAGCAATGGTACTGTGCGGGTATTCTTCGCTTTATAAAAGCCCTTAAATATCTTAAACATAATGTTTTATTTAAAACTAACTTTAAGGGGAACCACCGCCTTGAGAACGACCACCACCTGAACGACCTCCGCCGCCATCTGCTCCTCTTCCGCCTCCTCCGCCTCCTCCGCCTCCACCTAGACCAGGGAAAACTCCTCCTCTTGGTGTTGATTGCGGACGCGATCCTGGTGGGAAACTGAGCAATACCCTTTCGTCTCCTGTCAATCCAGACTTAACTTCGGTAAAGTTATTCGCGGTGACGCCAGTCTCTATGCGAGTAAACACAGGTCTGTTATTTTTTCCTTGCACAAACACGCCTGTAGCATTTTCTTGGCGAACCACTGAAGCCGTTGGTACCACTAGAACATTTTGAACTTGACCGACTTGAAAATCTACTTCCGCATTCATCCCAGACCGGAGTAGTCTTTGAGGGTCTGAAAGTGATACTCTCACTTCAAAACTGGTGACGTTTTGCTCTACTATTGCTTGGGCAGCAATTTGGCTCACTTTACCTTCAAAGGTCTTTCCTGGGTAGGCATCTGCTTTAATCGAGACTTTTTGACCAAGGCTGATTTTGGAAATATTTGTTTCCGCTAAATTGGCGACGACTTCATTTGTAGAAGCTAGAGACAAGATTGAAGAAGAAGAAGAAGAAGCTACTTCACTACTGGCAGTTGTAGGTGTCACGAAAGCACCTGGATCGGCATACTTCTTTGTCACTACACCATCAAAGGGTGCGCGAATAATCGTGTCATTGATTTCGGCTTGGATGTTTTGCAGCGAACCACGAGCCGATGTTACCTGGGCGCGGGCTGCGTTAATATCTTCTTGGCGCGTTCCGGCTTTCAAAAGTGCCAAAGCTTGCTGTCTCTGCTTTACTACAGCTCGTGCTTGCTCAACGTCTTCTGGACGCGATCCGGCTTTTTGCAGAGCCAGTGCTTGCTGTGCTTCATTTACATTCGCTTGGGCACTGTCACGATTGGAGCGGCTTTGGTTAAGAGTCTGAAGGGAAATACCGCCTGCATTGTAAAGTTGCTGATTGCGAACAAAATCATCTTCTGCTTGGCGAAGGGCGGCTTGAGTGCTTTGTAAGCGTGCCTGTGCTTGGGCAATATCTTGGGAACGATTACCTGCTTGTACCTTTTGCAGATTCGCCTCGGCTTCGTCTAATGCTCCTTGTGATTGGGCAATATCTTGAGGACGATTACCTGCGATCGCTTTTTGCAAATTTGCCTCGGCTTGTGCCAATTGTCCTTGTGCAGAGGTAAGTTGCCCCCGGAGGTTGGAATCATCCATGTAAGCGACAATCTGTCCTTGCTTGACGATATCTCCTTCTTTCGCCAACAGGCTTTTTAAGATGCCGGAATTTTTTGGGCTGAGGTTGATTGACCGCTCAGGTTTCACTGTTCCGTTCGCTGAAACTGTAATTGTTAAACTCTGTCTTTCTACAGGTCTTGTCAGCACCCGACGGCTGGCTTGTTGACGCGGAGCAACCGTTACTTGGTAATAAACGGCATAGCCAATTCCACCCAAAAGGCAAAGAGCAATTAGCCAAGAGAGCCAATTACGTCTGCCCTTTTTTTTCTTGACCTCTGGAACCAAAACTGATGAATCTACGGTATTTGGTGTATCAATTTTCATATCCATTTTGTTTATAAGGAACGGCTACCAAGCTACTTATTTACGGCTAAAACTATAGCCTGGTAGCCTAATACTGACAATTATTTTTAGTTTTTAGTGTTTTAAAGGTTTATTTGCAGTACCAATCCACTAGGAAGTCTGAAGTAATCATCACGCACTCTTACTAATCTCCCAGCCGGAACAATTTCCTGATTGGGAAGCAGAATATCCCCGTTAGGAAGTCTGAAGTAACCTTGATCGCGCAGTCTGACTATGGATCTAGCAGGAATAATTTGCCCATTGGGATATCTGATATCACCATTACCAAGTCTGACTACTCTGCTATTAAATTGGTTGTTACGATTCCAATTATCCCGATCTCTAGGGTTTCTGACTTCTACAGGATAGGTTCTGTCGTCGCGGTTCCAATTATCCCGATCTCTAGGCTTTCTGATTTCTACAGGATAGGTTCTGTCGTCGCGGCTCCAATTATCCCGATCTCTAGGGTTTCTGATTTCTCTAGAATTCGATCTGCTGTCGCGGTTCCAACTATCCCGATCTCTAGGGTTTCTGATTTCTCTAGAATTCGATCTGCTGTCGCGGTTCCAATTATCTCTGTCTCTAGGATCGGATCTGCCATCACGATCCCAATCTCGATCGCGATCGCCAACAACGTAGACTTTCGTCTGGGCGTTTGCAGGCGCAGTCAAGAGAGTAGGAACAATTATCACAGCAGCAACTAATACTATCGATATACGGTTTGGTTTCAACATAGAATTGATTCCTTATTTGGATTAAAGTTCTATTTTGCTGAATTCAAACTTCAGCAATCTTTAGATAGTTATTTTTGTTTTGGCATTAAGGTGTTTAATATTTACCTCGTCGTATAAATTCATACATAATAATTATTGATCAAAAAATTGAAACCAATGTATGACGAAAGTCACTAGTAATTCCAGGCTGATGTATGACCAAAGTCACCAGTTTTTTAAGATTGAGAAATTCAGATCCTAATCTCTAACTCCTATAAAAGTAGGGCGTAAGGTCTTGCGCCCCTACCGCGTGGTCGATTTAGCTGAAAATAGTTGTAATACCTAATTCCCCACTGCTTATACTCCCTATTTAATCTTGGCTTGGTACAATTCCTTGCCAGACAATATCCACAAGACTCTGGATAAATGGTGATACTTCTGTTGGACGCTCTCCAAAAAATTAAAAATTTGGTGTTATTATCTTAAACCCTTGCTCACGAGCGATCGCGGCAGAGAGCAAGAAGCAGTATTCCTCCTGCCTCCTGCCTGGTTGTTGAGCGACTTGCCCTGAGCGTAGTCGAAGGGAGTCGAAACACTGCCTTCTGCCTTTATTTGTAAGATTTTGCTGCCGTCAAGAGCGCAGATCGTTTAAGCTAGCTGAAAGATTCTTTGATTAGTGGCTTAAAGGCGGTAGTGTGCCTAAACATGTTCGTTTGATTTCTCTTTTAATAGTCTGTAGTTTATGGAGTATGCCAAAAGCCGCTAACGCGCAGGCATTAATACCCCATACACTGCAACTAGATGCGACAAAGTTAGAAAAGCAGGGGTTGAGCTTGGCACAAGAGGCGGCTCAACTAGCTCAGTTTCAACAGGTTGAATTAGCTTTGCCACGAGCGCGGCTGGCTAGTCAACTGGCTCCGGGGAATGATAAAGTGTGGTTGCTCTTAGGTGGATTGCAACTGCAAACAAAAGAGTTTGATGGGGCGATCGCTAGCCTGAAAAAAGCACAATCTATCAATCCTAAAAATGGTGATATTTTGTTTGCTTTGGGTTCAGCAAATTTTCAGCAGAAAAATTATCAGGCTGCTGCTGTCAATTATCAAGAAGGTTTGAAGTTAAAACCCAACGATCCAGAGGGGTTATTTGATTTGGGTAATGCTTACTATTTGCTGGGTAAATTGCCAGATGCGATCGCCCAATACAATAAAGCTGTCTCCCAAAATAAAAAATTCTGGCCCGCGCTGAACAATATTGGTTTAATCAACTACGAACAGGGTAATATCCCCGAAGCAATTAAGCGATGGCAATCTGCTGTAACCCTTGATAAACAAGCAGCAGAACCTTTATTGGCCTTAGCGGTGGCACTATATACTAAAGGCGAGCGCCAACAAGGACTAACGTTGGGAGAAACTGCACTCCGTATCGATTCGCGCTATGCTAATTTAAATTTCCTCAAAGAAAATCTCTGGGGCGAGCGTCTACTGTCTGATACGAAAAAATTCCTAGAATTACCCCGTATTCAAGCAGCCCTACAGCAACCAGCAAACTCATCATCAGCGCCTACGCCTAGAAAACAGCCGACTCAATAACAGTGCTGAGTGAGGAGTGAGGAGTGAGGAGTGAGGAGTGCTGAGTGCTGAGTGAGGAGTGAGGAGTGCTGAGTGCTGAGTGCTGAGTGCTGAGTGAGGAGTGAGGAGTGCTGAGTGAGGAGTGAGGAGTGAGGAGTGAGGAGTTATGAATTTACGAGTTCAAATATTCAACTGTTAATTCCAAACTCTTTACTCAGCACTCAGCACTCAGCACTCACTACTCCTTACCACTTGCCTAATAGTACCTTTTCGTAGTACATCTATACTAGATAAATACAGGAATTATCGCCCAAAAACATTTGCGGGCGAGTATTCCTGAAATAAGTCTTTAATTCTCAGTTTTCGTCTGTGGGTAGAAGTGCGATGATTTGGTCAACGAACTGTTGATGATCAACAACTGGCTTCGAAATGTAGCCATCAGCACCGCTTTGCTTGAGAAAGTTCTCGCGATCGCCTTCCATTGCATGTGCTGTCACCAGAATCACAGGTAAGTTTGCTGTTTTTGGATCGGATTTTAACATTTGTGTAATCTTGATTCCATCAACCGACTTGCCTTGGTAAACACTTCTGGAGAGAGAAACATCCATCAAAATTAGGTCGGCTTCTCCTGATTGGGCAATTTTGATGACTTCTTCCACATTTTCGGTGTGTTTCACACCCAAGCCGCCACGCTTGGACAAAATTTTGGAAAAAACACGAGCATTAATTAGATCGTCTTCGACAATTAAAACAGTTTTCATGAGAATTTTAGTTATAGAGGTGAAGAGATTCAAGAATTCCAGAATACAAAATTAAGAAATGCAATCATGATCAAAAGAAGTCAGAAAACAGAATTCAGAATTCAGAATAACCCAGCAGTCAAGTCAGGCGTAACAGTCATGGAAAATTTTTTTCTTCTCCCAAGGGGAGATGCTAAGAGCGAACACGCACGTTTAAAATCGCTTGCTTTAAACCTCGATTCTCTATCCAGTCTCACAAAATCCATTCTGGATTCTGTCTCCTGAATTCTGAATTCTTCTTCGGTAAGCATCATGCCTACTAAGTTTATGTAGATTATACTCGTGTGCATCCTTTTTAATAATCAATATGCATCTTCGTCATCAAGGATGATACTACTGCTTTTTCTTCTGTGACTATCAAAATTTTGTTATGAATCTCATTTCATCCGTTATGCTGTGGTTGCCGCAGTGTTGAGTTCCATCGGCTTTTGTGTAGTTAAATTTCAGGGAAAAAACTCATGGCAAAACAGTTAAACCTTCTCTCAACGGGACAGGTAATTCCAACAGCCCTGCACACCGAGATGCAACGGTCTTATCTAGAATATGCCATGAGCGTGATTGTCGGGCGAGCGCTACCAGACGTGCGTGATGGCTTAAAACCAGTGCATCGGCGCATTTTGTATGCAATGCACGAACTCGGTTTGGTACCAGATAGACCCTATCGAAAATGTGCCCGTGTAGTGGGTGATGTGTTGGGTAAATACCATCCCCACGGCGACCAATCAGTTTACGATGCTTTAGTCAGGCTGGTGCAGGACTTTTCTAGCCGCTATCCCTTGCTGGCAGGACACGGTAACTTTGGCAGTGTCGATAATGACCCACCAGCGGCGATGCGCTACACAGAAACGCGTCTCGCACCGATCAGCCATGAGGGAATGCTGACAGAAATTGGTGAAGAAACTGTGGAATTTGTCGGTAACTTCGATAATTCCCAGCAAGAACCAACGGTGTTACCTGCTCAGTTGCCGTTTCTGTTACTCAATGGCTGTTCTGGTATTGCCGTGGGAATGGCGACAAACGTTCCACCCCACAATCTGGGGGAAGTTGTCGATGGGTTAATTGCCTTAATCGACAACCCAGATTTGCCAGATGAAAAATTATTTGAGCTAATTCCAGGGCCAGATTTTCCCACTGGTGGAGAAATAATTGGTGAAGCGGGAATTCGAGAAGCGTACACCACAGGTAAAGGTGGAATTCTGCTGCGGGGAGTTGCAACTCTGGAGGAAATTCCAGCCGCGAGAGGAAACAAGCGACGGACGGCAATTATCATTACAGAATTGCCTTATCAAGTGAATAAAGCTGCCTGGATTGAGAAGGTAGCGGATTTAGTAAATCAAGGACGCTTGCAAGGAATTTCCGATCTTCGGGATGAGAGCGATCGCGAAGGGATGCGGGTGGTAATTGAACTCAAACGCGACACCAATCCCCAAGAAGTTCTCCAGAATTTATATCACCAAACTGCTTTACAAATGACTTTTGGGGCAATTCTCCTCGCAATAGTGGATGGACAACCCCGCCAGTTAAGTTTGCGTCAACTCTTGCAGGAGTTTTTGAGATTCCGAGAAGAAACGCTGAACCGTCGCTACAATTACGAGTTGGGTAAAGCCCAAAGTCGCGTGCATTTGGTCGAAGGTTTGCTGAAAGCGCTGTCGAATTTGGATGAGGTAATTCAAATTTTGCGCCAAGCTCCCGATGGTAGTACGGCAAAAATTAACCTTTGTAGCCGACTGGATTTGAGCGAGGTACAAGGAGATGCAATTCTCGCTATGCCGTTGCGCCGCCTCACTAGTTTGGAACAGCAAAATTTGCAGCAGGAATTTGAGCAGATCAGTGAACAAATTAGGTTATTGGAGCAATTACTGAGCGATCGCCGCGAATTATTGAAGGCGCTGAAAAAAGATTTGCGATCGCTCAAGCGCAAATACAGCGATCCCCGACGGACAAAAATTGGAGAGGAGCAGAAGTTTAGGGTAGAAGAGCAGAAGGGCAGAGGGGCAGAAGGGCAGAGGGGCAGAGGGGCAGAGGAGGAGGAAATTAAATCTTCTGAACCAGTTGAAGAGGCAGTTTTAGAATTTACCCAACGAGGTTATGTCCGCCGCACCCAGCCATCTGGGAGAAAGTCAAAAGCTGAAAATGGCCTACACGATAATGACTTCATTATCCAAACTGTTTTAACTGACACAGGGAAAGACTTGCTAATACTAACGGGTGGCGGCAAAGTGTATCCGGTGAATGTGGGAGAAATTCCGCCAACTACTGGGCGTTCCCCACGGGGAAAACCTTTGATTACGATGCTCAGTAGCACTGCTCAAGGCGCTCAAGAAGCTGTGGTCAGCCGCTTTTTGCTGCCAGAGAAGCTCGAAACTAGACAGATGATTCTCCTAACCAAACAGGGAAGAATTAAGCGTCTGTCTTTGGAAGAATTTACTAACCTGACTCGGCGCGGAATCACGATTTTGAAGCTCAAAGACGATGATGAGTTGTCATTTACCCAGTTCACCGCTCCAGGGGAGCATCTGATTTTAGCTAGTTCCGGTGGGCGACTGTTGCGCTTTGCGGTTAATGATGAACAATTACCGATTATGGGTCGCACAGCGATGGGTTTACAAGCATTTCGATTATTGAGAAATCAGGAAATGGTTGGCTGTGTCACTGTCGGTAAAGATGATCAACTACTGCTAGTTACTCAAGAAGGATATGCCAAGCGGATGGCTGCGAGTCAGTTAAGAGCGGCTAATCGTGGCGATTTAGGCACGCAAGCGCTGAAATTTGCTAGCAAAACTGACAACTTAGCTGGTATGGTCATGGCAATTGCATCTGGCGAGATAGCTTTAGTGACGAATAAAGAGCGAGTAGTGCGGATACCTGTGGAAACAGTGCCGATTTTAGGTAGAGATGTCAAAGGTGAAAGCATCCTCCAACTCAACCGCGATGAAAAAATCATCACTGTTGCGGAAGTGCGATCGTAAATTAGGGCGATGTTCAACTTGCGACAAGCCAACTTGCAGGATTTAGAGGCGCTAATCCAACTGCGTCTCGAACTCCTGCGGGAGGTTGGCGAGATTAAAGGTGACTCTGATACCGCAAACCTAGCAGAAGCAACTCAAAAATATCTTGGCGAAAAAATGCCGTCGGGTGAGTTTTTAGCTTGGGTAGCTGAAGTGGATAATCAAATTGTTGCCTCTAGCGGCTTGGTATTTTTTCAACGACCCCCTTACAACGGCAATCTCTCTGGCTTAGAAGCGTACATTATGAACGTGTATACAATTCCCATGTGGCGAGGACAGGGAATTGCTACAGCATTGTTAAAGGAAATTATCAGCTTTATGAGAGCAACTGAGGCAAAACGCCTCTGGCTTCACGCCACTGAGGATGGTAAACGCGTCTACGAGAAGCTTGGTTTTGTCTCCACTTCAAAAGAAATGGAAATTGTCTGGTACTAACTTAAATTATCAATAACTTTTTTCTTTTAAAATGCAAAATATATTTAAAATCAAGCACTTTAAGTAAAATATTTGATAATTAATTTCAATAAATGAGATTATTTATAAAGGTAAAAGTCTGGGTAACATTTCTTTTAACTCAACAAATCTCACTGAAGGCTGATGTTTTAATCTGTATAAATAGCTATTTCTATTTATGTCAAGGTCTAGAAACAAAAGTATAAAAAATGTTGCCTTTATGAAAATATTTGTTATATTAGTTTACATAAAGCAATAAAGCTTAAGAATTAACTTTGGAGTTCTAACCATGACAAATGCAACTACAACAAAAGCCACTACTCCTGTAATTGAAGATCGCAACGCTTGGCGTTGGGGCTTTACCCCACAAGCAGAAGTTTGGAATGGTCGCTTGGCAATGATTGGCTTTTCAGCAGCCGTTTTGGTTGAGGTTTTCTCTGGTCAAGGCTTCCTACATTTTTGGGGCATCCTGTAAGTTTTAATATTCAAGATGACCTATAAATAAAAAAACCTGGAGTGCTAATTCACTACCAGGTTTTATTTTTTGTCATTTATCAGTTGTCATTTGTCATTTCTTTATTCACTAATGACCAATGACTATTGACTACCGAATATATTCCTTGAGAACGCTGTTACGATTTGGGTGGCGTAACTTGCGGAGTGCTTTCGCCTCAATTTGACGAATCCGTTCGCGGGTGACGTTGAAAATCTGGCCGATTTCCTCAAGGGTTTTCATCCGACCATCATCCAAGCCGTAACGCAATCTGAGAACATCGCGTTCGCGTGGGCTGAGACTGTCGAGGACTTTTTCAAGGTCTTCGCGCAGAAGATTTTTGGAAACTTGGTCTTCTGGTGTCTCACCATCTGATTCAATAAAATCGCCCAATCGAGAATCTTCTTCTTTACCAATAGGCGTTTCTAATGAGATAGGTAATTGGGCAGATTTAGCAATGAACCGCAACTTCTCAATGGTCATTTCCATCCGAGTAGCGATTTCTTCTTCAGTGGGTTTGCGACCCATTTCTTGAGATAGTAACTTGGTAGTTTTCTTAATCCGAGAAATGGTTTCGTAAAGGTGAACTGGAAGACGAATTGTGCGGGATTGATCTGCGATCGCACGGGTAATTGCTTGACGAATCCACCATGTAGCGTATGTAGAAAACTTATAACCTTTTTCGTGGTCAAACTTTTCAGCGGCACGAATCAAACCGAGACTGCCTTCCTGAATTAAGTCCTGGAACGACAAACCACGATTCATGTATTTCTTAGCAATTGAAACTACAAGACGGAGGTTAGATTGCACCATCTTGTCTTTCGCCCGACGACCAACATGGAGGCGATAACGAAAGGCTGGTAGTGGCAGTTGTACTGCTTCTGCCCATTCGCTATCTCGAGGATCGCGATCTAATTGCTCACAGAGTCTTTCGCGGACTCTCTCTAATTCCAGCAAATCGGCTATTTTCCGCGCCAATTCAATTTCTTCGTCTGCCCGCAACAGACGAATTCTACCAATTTCTTGCAAGTAAAGCCGAATTGAATCTTCGGTATAGTGCTTTTTCTTGCTTTGTGTCCGACGACGCGATTTAGCGGCTTTTCCAGACTTTGCGTCGTCCTCATCAGACTGAGGCTCTAAAAATTCCTCGTCACCTTCATCGATGATCAGCAAGTCCTCTTCATCGTCTATTAAGAGTTCTTCTAACTCGAGCTCAGGCTGATTCATTATTTCTAGGTCAGGCTGATATATGCTTTCGAGTACGTTGTTAGCCTGGTTCATGCCGCGTTCCTCATGCTCCTTGCAGAATCAATTACTCAAGATGTGTTTACTGCTCTTTTAAACGAGCCAATTGCCAACCGAAAATAAGTTTTTTGGCAGATTTGCCAGAGATATTTTCGGACGTTTTACGCCTCCGGTAGGAGGGTTTTTACTTTAGTTTAAGCAAATACTAAAGGTGACTTGCTCACTTTAGTAAATGTTATATGTGTTGCTATCACATATTGCTTTCAACTAACTGGTCAAAAAAAATACTTGCCTTTATCAAAAAAATTGCCACTCTATACAAATGAGTTCAGACTGTTGGCAGATTTTCGTATAAAGACTCTTTCGATTGTAGCCTGTTTCACAGAAATTGCACTCTTTTTGTGTATTAATCATGAATTCATTAAGCAACTTTTAGCTACTTTCACCAAAAAGACATTGAAAACGGGATTTGTACCGTGAAATTTTTTCTCCACTTTTCGGAATTGCAGTGGCGCTCTTATTACATTACAAAGTAAGTACGCTTGCTCCTGCCGAATTTCATGTGTTTTACACAACATTAATTACTGAGAAAGAGTGCATTTTATGTTAACTCAGACTATTCGTCTTAACCTACCCATTTTTACATTTCCTTCATAAATTAAGCATCCCTTAGACTAAAACGGGTCTTGTCCTTGGGTAAATACAACAACGGTGGTGGTGCTTGCCTGAAAGCAGTTAACCTTCTGCGTACTGACTACCTTAACTGAGGAGTTGAGGCGGTGGCAGAATCGACCTGATAGAAGATCAATTTAGGTTTACTAATTTGGTCTTATTCACACGTTAGCGCACTGTGGCGATTTCAGCCCTATGAAACTTGACAAACTTTTCTTATTGTATACAAGGATATTTTAATCAATTCAAAAACAATTTGTCCTGCGAACTTGCCAATATCGTCTTATCTTAGGCAAAAGTACATTAGATACATACGATACGATCGCGATCGCCACAGCAGTACATGAAGATATTAACAAGTTTTCCGGCTTATGGTGTGTACTTCCAACAGCTATTACCTCGAACCCAAAGAACCCAGCAGATTACCTGATGATTTGGTTACAAAGCTTTTTTGCGTAATCAATTGTAAATTTCAATACTTTTGTTTCGGTAAGTTTTTGTCATCTTATAATGAGAAATCCTCAAAATACTTATTAATTGCTGTTTTATAGATGATATTCAGTTATTTACTGAAAGCATAACAAATGTATCTATCGCTGGTGGTTCAGATTAATCAGCAAGTCAGAGCAAAGAGTATTATCTGGACTAAATGTCCAATAAAGTTGGTAGTTATATTAAGAGTCGAGTATTGATTGTTTGGAAAATATTGACAATAAGCAAACTATATGGTTTTTGATAACCGAGAAACTTGAATTTTTTGTAGTATTTGTAGGGTTACATTGTCACTTGTGTGACAAGTCAAACTAAATTTTTAATTGATTGTTAGCGACTAGTTCAAAGTCATGGTGGCTTTGAAAACTACCCCTAACGAAAACTGGAAACTATGAACTTTACTGAACTACCGTGGTGTTGGGGTGGTGTTTAGACTTGTAGGAAAATTAGGTGGCAGAAGTACCCGATCAACTACATGAACGATGCCGTTGCTAGCTGGGATATCTGGCTGAGTTACCTTAGCGTTGTTAACTGTGATTGAGTTGCTAGTACGATCAACTGTGATTTTAACGGGACTACCCTCACCTGTTTTAACTTCTCCAGATGTCAATTGCTGGGAGGTAATTCCCCCAGGGATGACGTGGTAGGACAGAAGCTTGACTAATTGTTGTTTGTTGGCTGGCTGTAAGAGCTGGTCTAGAGTAGCTTTTGGTAAAGCAGAAAACGCAGCGTCAGTAGGCGCAAATACTGTATAAGGCCCTGGTGCAGCCAATTGTTCAGTTAATCCGGCAGCTTGCACTGCTTGGATGAGAGTTTTAAACTGTCCTTGACTAGCTGCTGACTTTGCCAATTCTGCTAAATTTTGGGTGGCAATAGTGGCAGTAGGAGTTGGCGTGACGGGCAAGACAGTTGTTGAAGGGACAGTTACTGTAGGAGTTTCTGCAACAGGTTGAGCGCAGACAGACAGAGCAACTAAGCTACCGATGCCAATAATATTGAACAATGCTTTTCCTACTATGCCTTTGCTCGCTTTCATCGCTTTGTGTAGAATCCAGTTAAATCAGGAATTATTAACAAGAGTTAATGAATTTGTGGATATAGTCACTCATCTAACGACATAATTAATTTATAGTAAAAATATTAATACAATAAATTTATAAATTACATAGCTTGTCATCGTCCAAAAGAAGTAGTTTTTATAGAATTTAGGATATAAAGTCTTGAGCAAAATTTGTTGCAGAAATATCAAGTAATATTTCAAAGTTAAAGATCCCCGATTTCTTTGATAAATCGGGGATCTTGTTTTTTACAAATGATTTAGGATTGCTGATATTTAGATATCTAAATCGGTGAAGTTGAGTTTAGAGCCATAGGTTTCGATGAATTCTCGTCTGGGTGCGACCCGATCGCCCATTAAAATTGTAAAGATGCGATCGGCTTCTGCGGCATCCTCAATTTCGACTTGCTTCATTTTGCGAGTTTCTGGGTTCATGGTGGTATCCCAGAGTTGTTGTGGCATCATTTCACCCAAACCTTTGAAGCGTTGGATGGTGTAGTTAGCGTTAGCGGGGAATTTAGCAATTGCTTGATTTTTTTCGCGATCACTATAGCAATATTCATGATTACGTCCCCGTTCTACTTTATATAGTGGGGGACAAGCAATATAAATAAAGCCTTGTTCGATAAGCGATCGCTGATATCGATAGAAGAATGTTAACAACAAAGTCCGGATGTGCGCCCCATCTACGTCAGCATCAGTCATAATGACTATGCGGTGATAGCGCAATTGAGTGGAATCAAATTCATCACCTTTGACACCTAAACCAAGGGCTGTAATTAACGATTGAACTTCGTTATTTTTATAGATTTTGGCATCGTCGGTTTTTTCAATGTTAAGAATTTTACCACGTAGAGGCAAGATTGCTTGAGTGCGGCGATCGCGTCCTTGTTTGGCACTCCCACCCGCTGAGTCTCCTTCCACGATGAATATTTCCGATTCGTTGGGATCGCGAGAACTGCAATCTGCTAATTTACCAGGTAATGGCGAAGATTCTAGTACAGATTTGCGCCGAACTAATTCCCGCGCATGACGCGCTGCTTCTGCGGCTTTGAAAGCTTGGATAGCTTTATCTAAAATTGAGTCTGCGATCGCAGGATGAAATTCTAAGTACTCCGTGAGGACTTCTCCTACCAAAGAATCAACAATGCCTCGAACTTCAGTGTTACCGAGTTTGGTCTTGGTTTGCCCTTCAAATTCTGGATCTGGGACTTTAACCGAAATTACCGCAGTCAAACCTTCGCGGACGTGTTCGCCACTGAGGTTAGGTTCATTCTCTTTAATTTTATTGCGCTTGCGAGCGATCGCATTTAATGTCCGAGTCAGAACTGCTTTTAACCCTTCTAAGTGCGTACCACCATCTACTGTACGAATATTGTTAGCGAAACCTAGAATATTATCCGTATAAGCATCAGTACACCATTGCAATGAAACTTCCACTTGTACGTTGTTGCGTTCCCCCTGCACATAGATAATTTCTTCATGCAGTGGCTGCTTCTCGCGGTTCATGTAAGCAACGTACTCTTTGATCCCACCCTTGTACTCGTAGGTTTCTACCTTGGATGTATCGCTTTTTAGTAGTTCTAAACGGTGGTCACTAAAGGTAATTTTGACACCTGCATTCAGATACGCCAATTCCCGTAGGCGACCTGATAAAGTTATGTAATCAAACTCAATGCTAGTTGTAAAGATTTGGGTATCTGGCCTGAAAGTGACAGAAGTTCCAGTTCTAGCTTCTTTATAAGGCTTGACTTGCAGATCGCTAACCGGGATACCGCGTTCATAGCGTTGGAGGTGAACCTTTTTATCTCGCCAAACTGTAACTTCCACTACCTCAGATAGGGCATTAACAACAGAAATACCAACCCCGTGTAATCCTCCAGAAACTTTGTACCCACCGCCGCCAAACTTACCACCGGCGTGTAGTACCGTCATGACGGTTTCCAAAGCCGATTTTCCGGTGCGCGAGTGAGTATCGACGGGAATACCGCGACCATCATCTGTTACAGTTACTGAACCATCAGCGTTGATATCCACCTCTATATGAGTGCAATGACCTGCCAAAGCCTCATCGATTGAATTGTCCACCACCTCGTAAACTAAATGGTGGAGTCCTCGCGGCCCAGTGGTACCAATGTACATTCCTGGTCTTTTGCGGACGGCTTCCAGACCTTCCAGAACTTGAATCTGATCGGCACTGTAACTGCTCGTCATGTAAACTCTCCTGATGCGTGGGGTTGAAATCGCCTAAAGGCAAATAAAAGTAAAAACACTCCAAAATTGTAACACAAAAGCCTTGCTGGCGTCTGTAGGGCATTTTCAAGAGAAGTTTATACTGGGGTTGCAGTACTGTGCAATAGGGGCAGAGGAGCAGACGGGCAGGAGAGCAGGGTAAGCTGAGGGAGATGAGGGGTCAAGGGAGAATTATTTAACAATTTTATTCCTTATGCCCAATGCCCAATGCCCAATGCC
Source organism: Nostoc sp. DedQUE09 (assembly GCF_034530915.1). Lineage (NCBI taxonomy): Bacteria > Bacillati > Cyanobacteriota > Cyanophyceae > Nostocales > Nostocaceae > Nostoc > Nostoc sp. DedQUE09. The sequence continues at coordinate 28,339 of NZ_JAVRCE010000050.1, read as the reverse complement.
CAATGCCCCATAACAAATGACAAATGACAAATGACAAATGACAAATGACAAATGACAAATGACTAAATTAATTGTGATTTGTGGGGCGACGGCAACGGGTAAATCGGGTTTGGCTTTGGCTTTGGCAATGCGCTTAGGTTCTGTAATTCTTGGTGCTGATTCTCGTCAAGTTTACCGTGAGTTTGATATTGGGACGGCGAAACCAACTGTAGCTGAACAAAAATTGGTGCAGCACTATCTAATAGATATCTGCGATCCAACAGACACGATGACAGTAGCAGACTATCAGGAGCAAACACAAGCCTTAATTGCTTCTGTAGATGTTACACCACTTTTGTTAGTTGGTGGCACTGGTTTATATATCCGTTCTATTGTCCAAGGAATGAAAATTCCGAGAGTTGCACCACAGATGGAATTGCGATCGCAGCTTGAATCTCTCGGTCAACCACAACTCTACGCCATGTTACAACAAGTTGACCCAGTTGCAGCACAAAAGATTCATGCTAATGATTCAGTGCGGACTTTACGAGCACTAGAGGTATATTATGTTTCTGGATATCCCATTTCCGAACAGCAAGGGGAGAAACCACCCAATTATCCGATTTTGCAAATTGGTTTAGATTGCGATGTTGAAAAGTTGCTTGCTCGTATTCAGCACCGTACTGAGCAAATGATAGCAGATGGTTTGGTTGCTGAAGTGGAGTATCTTCGTCAAAAATATGGCGCTGATTTGTCTTTGTTGAATACTTTGGGCTATCAAGAAATCAAGCAATATTTGGCTGGGGATATTTCCTTAGATGAAGCCAAAGAATTAACAGTTTTGCATACACGACAATTTGCCAAGCGACAACGCACTTGGTTTCGAGCTTATCCACAAATTCAATGGTTTGATTCAAATGCTCCTGATTTATTAGAGAACGTTTGGCATCGTATTAATGAGTTTATAATTCGCACAAGTTAGTGAGAATTTTTTGGCCCATGCAAAGACGCAAATATTTTTGCGTCTTTACAGTGAGTGTTCTACAGATTGTCGGGATCTACGCCCATAGCCCGTAGCCTATCTGCTAGCAATTGGGTGCGTTGTTCTGCTTGTTCGGCGCGTTGTCGTTCTTGTTCGGCACGTTGTCGTTCCTGTTCGGCGCGTTCATCTCCAGTCGATAAAACATTACCATCTTGGTAGCACCAGCGTAACCAAGTATCTTGTCTATCTTCAAATTTACCTTCCCACAAAGTTACACCTAAACCAACTTGTTCTAACCAATTTTCTGAAGTTTCAAAGTAGCGCCTTCCTCTAAGTTCATAAACGCGTAGTAGTTTTTCTCCTAATTGCTGATTTTGGTCATATACAATGTAGTAGCTAGCCCGCATTTGTTCATAAATTTTCAGCTTTTTCCCAAGTTCATCACCTTCTTTATTAGAGACAATTTCAATCACGACTTCTGGAGGTTTGCCAAAACGCCAAACCATATAACAACGATTTTGTTTTTCCCACCAATTTTGAGGTACTTGTACATCTAAGCTGAGAAAGATATCGGGTACAATTGCGGGTTGACCGTCTGTATGGTAAATACCGACATTAGCTGCTGCTAAAAAAGTCTGCTGCTGTAGAGTACTGTAAAGAGAGCCAACCAAGAGACGTTGTTGTTTTTCAGAAGCAAAATTGTCCACAGGTGTATCATCTTCAGTAACTAGCTGGTTGGCATCTGGCACATAGTAATCATCATCATTGATTAGAACTTGCTGAACCATGATTTTATCCAGTATTTGAGAGCGTTATTTCTAGGTTACTAGATTGGGGATAGGAGGGTGCATTGAATCAATATTTAATACTGAAAAATTCTGAGGAGTAGTCATCAATGGAATCTTTTTCAGAACTTCTGAAACTTTCTAGGCTACTAAATGATTTCAAACAACCCTGGTTTATAGCGGGTGGATGGGCAATAGACCTTTTTATAGGAGACGTAACTAGGGTACACAAAGATGTAGAAATCGCAATATTTAGGAAAGACCAGAACAGCCTGAGAAAATATTTATTTGGCTGGGAATTTACTAAGGTTGTTAATGGAAAAATGCAGCCTTGGAATGAAAACGAATGGCTAGAGTTACCAATACATGAGATTCATACTCATACTAAAAATAACTTATTATTGGAACTAGAGATTCTTTTGGATGAGTGTTCACAAAGCGAGTGGAGATTTCGCAGAAATCTTGATATTGCACGTCCATTATCAATGATTCGGTTACGTTCTGATATTGGTATACCGTTCCTTGCTCCAGAAATTGTACTCTTATACAAAGCTAAGAATCCCAGGTCTAAAGACGAAGATGATTTTTATCGTGTATGCAGGTTACTAGATGAAGAACGTCAAGTTTGGCTTAAACAAGCAATCACTGTGTGTTACCCCCGACACCATTGGCTTACAAAACTTGATGCTAGCTGAAAAGGAGTGCGATCGCTTTTACTCACTTTTGACTGCTATTCTTGCAACAATAGTAATTACAGCTATACTAACCAGCCTGCAACATCTACCTTGAACTTTAAAAAACTATGCTTACCCAAGATAAAAAACAACGCAACTGGAAACCCATTCTCAAAGCATTCGAGGCTGTCCTTGGCAAAAATGGTGTCGTGCAACGCCGCGAAGAACTCATTACCTATGAATGTGATGGTTTAACTGGCTATCGCCAACGTCCGGCTGTGGTGGTGTTACCCAGAACTACAGAACAAGTTGCTCAAGTTGTGAAGATATGCAATCAATATTCTATACCCTTCATCGCACGCGGTTCTGGTACTGGTCTATCTGGCGGCGCTTTACCAATAGAAGATTCTGTTTTAATTGTCACTTCGTTAATGCGGCAAATCCTCAGCATTGATTTAGAAAATCAACGGACAGTTGTACAACCAGGGGTGATTAATAGTTGGGTAACACAAGCTGTTAGTGGTGCTGGATTTTACTATGCTCCTGATCCTTCTAGTCAAATTATCTGCTCTATTGGGGGCAACATTGCCGAAAACTCTGGTGGTGTACATTGTCTCAAATACGGTGTTACTACTAACCACGTTTTAGGATTAAAAATTGTCACACCGGAAGGGGATATTATCGATTTAGGCGGACAAATTCCAGAGATGCCTGGTTATGATTTAACAGGTGTTTTTGTTGGTTCCGAAGGCACATTAGGAATTGCCACAGAAATTACTTTGCGAATTCTCAAAAGTGCAGAATCAATTTGTGTGCTGTTGGCAGATTTTACTAGCATTGAAGCTGCGGGGGCAACTGTTTCTGACATCATCAGCGCCGGGATTATTCCTGGTGGTATGGAAATGATGGATAACTTCAGCATCAATGCTGTTGAAGATGTTGTAGCAACTAATTGTTATCCCCGCGACGCTACTGCTATTTTACTAATAGAAATTGATGGTTTGGAAGTGGAAGTTGTGGGGAATAAACAGCGAGTTACGGAAATTTGTAAAAAAAATGGTGCGCGTAATGTCACTTCTGCTACTGACCCAGAAACTCGGTTGAAATTATGGAAAGGACGCAAAGCCGCTTTTGCTGCGGCTGGACATTTAAGCCCAGATTATTATGTGCAAGATGGTGTAATTCCCCGGACTCAGCTGCCTTATGTTTTACATGAAATTGAGGCATTAAGTAAACAATACGGTTATCGTGTTGCTAATGTATTTCATGCTGGCGATGGCAACCTTCATCCGCTAATTCTTTATGATAATTCTGTGTCTGGTGCGTTAGAGCAAGTAGAAGAGATGGGTGGAAAAATTCTTAAACTTTGTGTCCAAGTCGGTGGTAGTATTTCTGGTGAACATGGCATTGGTGCAGAGAAAAAATGCTATATGCCACAGATGTTTAGCCAAGTTGATTTAGAAACTATGCAATGGGTACGGCAAGTTTTTAATCCTAAAGGGTTAGCAAATCCTGAAAAGATATTCCCCACACCACGGACTTGTGGTGAAGCAGCAAATGCATCGGTACTCAAACAATTTGAAGGTGTGGAAAAATTTTAAGAAAAAAGAGTTCAGGAGTCAGAATTGAGGAGTCAGGATTCAATACAGTTCAGATAAAACCAAAACACTTGTAGAAACGGCGATTTATCGTGTCTTAAAACCTACGATTTTGTACAAGTAGCGCTTAACTGAACCGTATTGAGTTAGGAATTAAGGAGTTTGAAGTCATTCATTAGGTTTTGGTATCGTTAAGTATACTTATAACCAAAATAGCTCCGTATTATTTAAACTATTCTGATTCCTGAGTTCTGAATTCTGAGTTCTTAATCACCATTTCTTTACATCATCCGGAGGATTACAACTTTATTTTGTAGTTATATATATTCCGATCGTACTAGGTCACGCTTACAAATGAATCGGTTTGCTCGCTGTTGTATTTCTTACTTACTGTGTTTGGGATTAGTAGTCGTTTTAACAGTTTTTTTACCCTCTTCACTGCCAGTTTATTCCCAAAAAACAAGTCCTTTAACTACAGAAATTCGCGGCGTTTGGATCACTAATGTTGCTAGTGGTGTACTATTTGTCCCTTGGGGTATTAATCGTGCTATAAATCAATTATCTGCTCTCAATTTTAATACAATTTATCCTGTAGTTTGGAACCGAGGACATACTTTTTATAAGAGTGCTGTAGCTAAAATGACTACAGGCTCAGAAACTCAACCTTTGCTTAACTTCATGCACGGTGGACAGGATGTTTTAGCAAAGATAGTGACACTTGCTAAAAATAAAGGTTTGAGAGTCATTCCCTGGTTTGAATACGGGTTTATGACACCGCATTACTCACAATTAGCAAGGCGTTATCCTGATTGGTTGACAATTGGGCAAGAAGGTATAAAGTCTACCCAAGATGCCCCACCAGAAGAAATTGATAATATTTTAGTAAGTAAGCTGGCTTGGTTGAATCCTTTACATCCGCAAGTGCAAGAGTTTATTCAAGAGCTAATTTTAGAAGTAGTTAGGGATTACGATGTGGATGGTATTCAACTTGACGATCATTTTGGGATGCCTGTACAGTTCGGTTACGATCGCTTCACTATAGAACTATATCAGCAAGAACATCAAGGCAAAAGTCCCCCTACCGACCCTTTTAACCCAGAGTGGATGCGGTGGCGGGCAGACAAAATTACTGATTTTATGGCAGAAATCTATCAAGCTGTGAAGGCAGTTAAGCCCAAAATAAAAATATCTCTGTCTCCCAACTATCAAGCTTTTGCTTATAAATACTATTTACAAGATTGGGAAAATTGGGTAAAAAAAGGTTTAGTTAATGAGTTAATTTTGCAGGTGTATCGAAATGACAAAAAGTCTTTTATCGCTCAACTAGAACTTCCATCTATAAAATTGGCTCAAAGTCTAATTCCTGTAGGGATTGGGATATCAACAGGAACGGTAAGTAATCCGGTGAAAATGGCACAAGTTAGAGAACAGGTTCAGGTAGTACGCGATCGCAATTTTGATGGTATCTCCTTTTTCTACTGGGAGAGTCTGTGGGGTTACATTGTACCGGAATCACCCCAACAGCGACGCAAAGGTTTTTTTGAGATGTTTCATGCAAAAACTGTCAGACTATTACAAACAAAGAAACTTTGATGCCATTCGCGCCTAATAATACTAAATTTGGCTTTACGTTGCTGTGGACTGTAGCTACTTTTGGCGGATTTTTATTGAGTTTACTCTTAATTGAAGTCGGCGAAAAGCCAGATGTTGGGGTGGTAGAGGCCGCTATTGGCGGATTTGCGATCGCACTTCCTCAAGGTTGTCTTCTCAAACAACCTATATTTTGTATCAGGTGGATTTTGTCAAGTCTTTTGGGTTGGAGTATTATCACTGCGATCGGTATTGGTGCTGTGGGTTGGATTGTACCTAGCACTCAGATTCTTCCTCTGAGAATCCTGTCAGGGGCGGTTTATGGTGCCCTTGGCGGCTTGGGGATCGGATTGGCACAATGGTTAGCAATTACTCAGCCTGTAGCGTGGCGATGGATATTTGTCTCTGCCGCAAGTTGGGCGGTTGCTGTCCCCGTGGGTTCTGCTGTGGGAATAATCTGGCGCTACTTAAGCCAGTTATTTTTAGGTGAAGTCATCGGCTTAGGCATCACTTGGCTGCTAGTTGGTATCCTCACAGGAATCAATGCTCACAAATTGCGATTGTAAGTTGCTACTCCCTTTATTAAGAATAATAAACTTAATTGATATATACTTAGGTTTGTACTTAGATATATGCAAAAATTTTAAAAAACTGTTAAAAATAAATTACAGTAAGTTTGCCCTCACCTGCAAATGTATTTTCACCTTCAAAAAGCAGGATTTTGTTAAGCTGACTCCTATTAGCTTTCCTAGATTTCTGACAAGAAGTAGAGAAAGATCACAATTTCGATGAGCAACAGCTGACAACACTTTGCTATAGGCGCTAAAGTGCATCTACTACAAGCTTAACGACAAGAGAACGCCTAGAAGAGTCAGTAATACAAGAGTGGGACTCTCGCATGAATATAAATCCAGTGGAATCAACTATGGAGTTGACAAAATTATCACCACCTCAAATTCTTTTCGGCAAAGAAGTAGATGAAAAAAGTAGTAGCGAGCAGTTTCTACTAAGCATTTATGATTCTGTACAGGCATCAATATTTGTAGTTGATGTTTTGGAGGATGGAGATTTCCGATATGTGGCTCTTAATCCCACTCATGAACGGTGGATAGGGATTCGCTCAGACGATCTCCGGGGCAAAAAACCAGAGGATATTCTCTGTGCAATTGATGCTGCAAAGGTGCGTCAACATTATGCTGACTGCGTGCGATTCGGCAAAACTATTTCTTACGAACAATGTTTGCAATTCCAGGGAGTTCCCACTTGGTGGAGTACGACTCTCACGCCACTAAAGGATGCTAACTCCAAAGTTTATCGATTAATTGGTACTAGTAGCAATATTACTTCTGTCAAGCAAGCAGAACAGGCAGTTGGACTCCAGGTTGAACGAGAGCAACTGCTAGAAGCGATCGCTGGACGGATTCACCAATTAGTAGAATTAGAGACAATTCTGCATCAGACTACAATTGAACTGCGGCAATTTTTGAATTGCGATCGCGTGTTGATTTATCGTTTCGAGGCTAATGGCAGTGGAGTAATCATTGCCGAATCAACTGTAGCTGCTAGCGATCCCCTATTGGGCAAAAACATCACTGATCCCTGCTTCAGTGGCAAACATCCAGAACACTACAGACAAGGTTGCATTCAAGTTGTCGAAGATATTTATGCAGCCGGCTTGCATCCTTGCCATATAGATTTCCTTGCATCTTTGCAGATAAGAGCCAATCTTGTCGTACCGATTTTTCAAAAGCAAGATATGTGGGGGCTATTGATTGCCCAGAATTGCCGTGAATCGCGTCAATGGCAGCAAACAGAAACTGACTTACTCAAGCAGTTGGCAACTCAAATCGGCGTTGCAGTCCAACAGGCAGAACTTCATCAACAACTCCAGGATCTCAAAGCCAAGATGGAGTTACAGAAGCAGAAGCACATCAGTCAGTTGCAGCAGGTGCGAAACTTTGAAGCCTTGGTGCGACACATGACAGAACAAATCCGCGACAGTCTGGATCAAACTCAGGTATTGCAGACACTTACCCAGGAATTAGCAAAATTACTAAACCTTGAGCGTTGCCAAATTGAACTCTACAGTACTTGTCAAACTCTAGTTACTATTGCTTACGAATACAGTATTAATTTGCCTCAACGTCAAGGATTAACTAAACAGATTGCAGACCATCTTGAAGTTTATCAGCCGCTGTTGCAAAAACAACCATTGCAATTTTTGGAAATTGTACCGGGATGGCAACCAAAGTTGCTAGTTATGTCCCAGATGGCTTGTCCAATTTTTGATACTCAAGGGATTTTGGGAAATATTTGGTTAACAAGACCATCACAAGAGGCTTTTGACGAATTTGAAATTGAGCTAATGCAACAGGTAGCAAATGAATGTGCGATCGCCATTCGTCAAGCCCAGCTTTACAAACAAAACCAGGCACAGGTAAAAGAACTAGAAAAATGCGATCGGCTCAAAAACCAATTTCTCAGAACTTTATCCCAAGAACTGCGGACACCAATAACAAGCATCAGCCTTGCAGTCCAAACTCTCGAAAGTGTCCTCACACCAGCAGAAATATCAGAAATAGAAATAGTGCCGCAACTCTTGCAGATTTTGCATAATGAGTGTGGGCGAGAAAGCAAGTTAATTAACGACCTACTCACACTTACATATCTCGAAGCCGAACCCGATCCCCCAACCTTGATTGCCATTGACTTTCAAAGCTGGCTTCACCCCATTATCGAGTCTTTTCGAGACCTCACCAACTGCCAGCGACAGCAGTTAAACCTGACTGTCGATCGGGCGCTGCCGCCTTTAGAGACAGATATCACTGATTTGGAGCGGATTGTCACCGAACTACTAAACCATGCCTGCAAATACACCCCAGCCGGGGAATTAATTTCAGTCTCTGCTCAGTTGATCGGGAATGCAGTCGAGCTTAATATTACCAATTCGGGAATAGAGCTTACCAACAATGAACTCTCACGGATTTTTGAACCTTTCTATCACCTTTCCAAACACGATCCTTGGAAACATAGCGGCACAGGGCTGGAATTGGCATTAGTGCAGAAAATGGTCAGACATTTAGGCGGCTCAATTTATGTAGAGAGTGCAACAGGTCAAACCACCTTTACCGTCAAATTTCCCCTTTAATTCGTTTTTTGGGCATAGCACTGGCAAATCTGTTAGAAGTTTGCTATCATGGTTATTCGTGCGGGTGACTAGCTCAACGGTAGAGCAGTAGACTCTTAATCTATTGGTTGCGGGTTCAAATCCCTCGTCACCCACTACTTTCAGCTATCCAAATTTTCTCTCAGTTTTCTCTCCAGGCATAAACCCAATTTCCCCTACGAGACAGAATTGCAAAGGATAGCTGGAATACAGAAAATTTATAAGTTAGACTTGATAATATAATTTTTGCTTATAGCTAATTTATAAAACCTGTCTTTGATGATTCCTAAGAACTTGCTAGAAAATTTTTAATATAATTTATACCAAACTTTACTTTTTTAAAATTTGTGCATCAAGTTGATTTCATAGTGGTGCTGTCTCTGCGTTAGAGTGCTATCACCTAATATTTATAAGTATATACTTTAGTGTGCTAAAAATTGCATAATAGGCAACCTTTTTGCGGAAGGTTGCCTATTAGTGGTCTTTTAAGCTAGTCTGAGAAGAACATTTTAAATCTAAGTCTCTTGTCAGTCAATCTGGTAAGAGGCTTTTTATTTCAGCAAATAACCCAAATACCCAGCTAGAAATAGCTTGGAATATTCAAGTAACACAGATTGAGCTTGGGTATCTACTACGCTACGCATCGCTATAACTACAAAAATAACTGCGAACATAGTGAACAAAATTGTTTCTTTGTTCATAATTCATTAAATCCACTTAATCAGTTGATACAAACGATATCATTCACCTGGCAAATATATCATCCGCATAAGTAACTAAAAAATAATTTATATCTAAGACAATTTACTGTTGACAACGAAAAAAATATAGCCTACACCCAAAATTCTTAGTTTAATCCTAACCCAGCACTACTAAGTTTTTAGTATGCTTTACTACATCAGCAAATGGGACTTTTTAACTGGCGTATTTCAATCCTACTATTTACCCAAATAATAGAGACGCAAAATTTCGCGCCTCTACGTACCTAGTCTATTACTTGTTTACGTTCCCCAGGCAAATCCAAAATTGGCGCGATCGCCTCCGATAACATCAGAGCGATCGCACCCTTAAACCAAATACTTAAACTTCTGGTTCAATACCGAGCGATCGCAATTGGGCAGTTAAGCGATCGGCTCTTTGCCTTTCCTCTTCCGCTCTCTCCTCACCAGTCAACAACAAATTACCCTGCAAATCCCACCAACGTAACCAGGGTAATTGAGCGTTTTGATATTCTCCTTGCCATAAACCTAACTCAACTCCCAAGCGGGTAATCGGATAATGTCCGCGTTCATTTGCTGCTAATAACTGATATTGTCCACCAATTAATTCATAAACTTCTAAGTTGGCTTTATTCACTTCATAAATACCATAAAAAGCCGGATGAATTACTTGCTCATAAATCCAGAATTTCCCCTGCCAAGGGGTTTTATCTCGTTCTTCAGTACCATCCCCAGAAACAAATTCCAAGGCAATCAAGGGTGCAATAAATTCTCGCCACAGTACATAAGACCTCCGTGTTTGTCCATCGAGCAAAGGCGGTACATTCCCTACATAAAACCAATCTGGTGCTTCTGCCCCTCGTTCTGGCGGATCTGTCAAGCGCCAGTAAATACCTAAGTCCTGACCTATACAATATTCACCTTCAGGATGTAATTGTTTGAGGATAGGTGTTATCGAGTCAGTGAGTAAGATGCTTTGGGGATGCTCTTGCCAATTTTTCACAAATGTACCGTCTGACTCTGGTAGCTGCGTATGATCGGGGAAAGGAGTGAGGGCGGTGGATGGATCAGTTGCAGAGGTCATAGATCTAGCCTCGCGCTGGGGGTGAAGTTTATTTTTTAGTTTAGCTTGCGTACTTAACCAAGTTTTACTCGCAGTTAAGAATCCTTTGAGGTAATTAAAAATTGGAGCAAAGCAAGTTGACGAGCTTCACTCCCGACTAATCTCAAAGTACACGCAGTAAGCTAGGAATGCTTTCGATCGCTGATAAATTCTGAATTTCTGCCAAAGCTTGCCTAAAATTGCCTTCGCGTACATCATGGGTAACAACCACAATCTCAGCTAGTTCCCCTTGAAAGCCTGTTTGGACAACTGACTCTAAGCTAACGCCATAGTTGCCAAAGCAAGTACCCAATTTACCGATAACTCCAGGTTGGTCATTAGTGAGGAAACGGGCGTAAAATCGAGTTATCAATTCTGCCATCGGCGCAATTTGGCAGTATTCCTGATGTCCACAAGTTAATAATGGATTTGCAACTGCTGTATTGGTTTTGAGGACAGCAACTAAATTTAAGATATCCGATGTCACAGCACTGGCGGTTGCACCAGCACCAGCACCGGGGCCAAAAAACATTACCTGACCGATGGGTTCTCCTTCCACAAGAATGGCATTGTAAACGCCGTTGATGCTAGCCAAGGGGTGGGCTTTGGGCACTAAGGTGGGATGAACTCTGACGGAAAGGGGAGATGAGGGAGTATCACGTTTAGCGATCGCTAACAATTTAATCACAAATCCCAATTTTTCGGCGTAGGCAATATCTGTCTTGCTAACTTGCCGAATCCCCTCAGTATAAACATCTTGTAAGTTGATGCGTCCACCAAAGCCTAATGATGCCAGGATGGCAATTTTATCAGCTGCGTCTAAGCCATCCACATCGGCTGTGGGGTCAGCCTCAGCATAACCCAAACGTTGGGCATCAGCTAAAACATCATTGAAGTTGCTGCCTTCTGTTTGCATCCGTGTCAGGATGTAGTTTGTTGTACCGTTAACAATACCCGTTACAGTATGAATTCGGTTAACACTTAAAGATTGCTTTAGGGGTTGAATCACTGGAATACCACCACCCACAGCCGCTTCTAACATTACGTATACGCCAGCTTGATTGGCAGTTGTGAAAATTTCTGCTCCAAAGCGGGCGATCGCTGCCTTATTGGCGGTGACTACATGCTTACCATTACTTAAAGCTTTGAGAATGAGCGATCGCGCCGGCTCCAATCCACCCATCACCTCGACAACTATATCTACCGCTGGATCGTTGACAATTGATTCTAAGTCTGTTGTTACTACTTCCGTAGACAATTCTACTGCACGGGGTTTATCTAGCGATCGAACTCCCACCCGAGAAATTTCTATCTCTTGCAACAATGGGTGACGCCCAGCGCTATCTTGCAACAACTGCACTGTTCCCGTTCCCACGGTGCCTAATCCCAGTATTCCTAGTTTCACACCCACAATTTTTGCACCTAATTCATTTTTAAGTGCTGAGTGCTGAGTGCTGAGTGCTGAGTAGTTATCAGTACTTAGTACTTGACCACGCAGAACTGAGAACTCTTTCCTCAGCTATTTACAATATTCATAACAAAACAATTGTAGGGTGAGCATTGCCCACCCTACTAATTCATAACTTAGAACTCAAAACTCAGCACTTAGTAAGTTTCTACTTCATAGCTTAGAACTCAAAACTCAGCACTTAGCACTCAGCACTTAATAAGTTTCTACGTGCCAGCGATGAGCTTTCTTGAGTTGCTTCTGGTAATCACTCCAGGTTACGCCTTCCTTAGCAGCAGCAGTAGTTAAGGCTGCATCAATACCTTCTTCCATACCTCGCAAACCGCAGATGTATGTGTGGGTTTTTTCATTTTTAATCAACTGCCACAACTCATCAGCATGTTCTGCTACGCGGTCTTGGATGTACATTCTACCGCCTTGAGGATTTTTCTGTTCGCGGCTGATAGCAGCAGTGAGGCGGAAGTTATCAGGATATTTTTGTTGAATTTCTTCCAGTTCTTCCTTATATAAAAGGTTTGGAGTTGTCGGAACGCCAAATATTAGCCAAGAGAATCCTTTAAATTGGTATTCTGGGTTAGCTGCTCTTTCCGCATCTTTAAACTGACGCCACAGATAAGCTCGCATGGGGGCAATACCTGTTCCGGTTGCCAACATAATGACATTAGCTTCAGGATCATCGGGTAACAACATTTCCTTACCCACAGGCCCAGTAATTTTTACCTCTTCCCCTGGCTTGAGGAAACACAGGTGTGTGGAGCAAACACCGTAGACTGTTTCGCTAGTTTCCGGGTGCTTATATTCCAACTGGCGGACGCATAACGATACTGTCTTATCATCCACATCATCGCCATGACGAGTTGAGGCGATGGAATAGAGTCTAAGTTTCTCTGGCTTACCGTTCTTGTCTAATCCTGGTGGAATAATTCCAATACTTTGACCTTCTATATACTTCAAATCCCCTGCGGAGATGTCGAATTTAAGGTGTTGAACAATACCAATACCACCTTCTTTGACTAGCGGTTCGTTAGATATTACCTTGCCAATAAACGGAGCATTGGGACGGTAAGTGTTAACAGGAACGTCACCGTGGTCTTTTTTGGCTTTCGCTTGAGTCATGGTGTTGCCTTTCTTGTCCTTGTTCTTGAGCTGTTCTTCAGCTGATGATTTAGTGAAGCCTTTGGCTTCACTACCAGCATTTACAGGTGTGGCTTTACCATTCCCTTCACTGTCAGCATTTTCCCCAGATGTCGCTAACTCGCTGACAACGCTATTAGCATTCCCAAGTGAGGCTTTACCATTAACTGGCTCTAGAGCAGTTACAGGTTGGATGCTAACAATTGTGCCGCCTAGACGAGTGATACGTCGCATTTCTTGATTCATGCGGTTGTAAGGCACTCTGATGAACACACTGCCACTTTTCCGAATTGGGTAGTTAGTTTGATCGGTTTCTTCACTCTGACGCAAACCCACTACTTCATAAAGGAAGATGCGGCTACCTAATTCTGTGTTGGCAGCACCCTCAACAGCACCTTGATTGTACATTCGTTCTACCACTCCGATAATTTACTTAACCGTTTTTCAAAAAAACTATTCCCATCCCATGCCAGCTTTAGTTTACCGGATTTTCGTTTCACAAAACTGGCCCTGAAGGAAAAACGGCATCATTAAATTAATGCCTTGCTAAGTACACTCACCAAAGACATGCAGGCATAGCAAAAAACACACCTGTTCACCTTCTAAGGTAAAGGATAAGTCTTGTGGAGAATGTTAATAATGAATCAATTTAATCTTTTTTTCGTTAACTATCACCCCATCAGGGAGATAGCTTTTTATCTTAGTACCCAATGAGCAACTCACAATAGCAGATATTCTCAGAGGGGTGCTTTGCTCGGTGTAAGCTACCGCTCAGTTTACCTTTAAAAGCTACCTTTGCGCTTGCTTACTCCAGGGGTTTCAATCGGAGAATGCCACGAGAGGATGGTTTTCTTGCAATTGGTTTTACTTCTCCAAATCTACTACTTTTCTGGAATATTGTTAGCTATCTTCATTACCTGTCTATGAAAAACTACATAACTAGGACAACTCTAGCTACAAACATCACGAGATAGACAATCATAATTCAAGCAACCGTAATTAGTTTCACTTGATGTGAAAAATCTGTCAACCTGTTATCAGTACTTTGCCATAACGTCAACGCTTCTATATGAGTATATCCATAAATTTACAGCCAATAATTTGAGTCATGCAAGTTGTTTCCTCATTCGTTGGATAGATTTTTACTTTGAATATTAAGTATTGTCGAGCAGAAATTCCAATTTAGGTACATGATAAAATTTGCGGTAATTAGAAATTATACCTTATAGTCTTGATTCTATAGAGTCATAAGTAGCAGACTGATAAAGGTGCAACCCTGATAAACAGTGCTGATCCCCATTTTTAAATTAACAACTAAATTAACAAAAAAATGATTGAGGAACCACGCTAATTCTTCTCGACAGCAATCTTGTATGGGATACCCCCTTCTGTTAAAATCAAATATATCACTAGGATTAAATACTTACCGGCACCAACATTCAGGCTAGTCCGACGAGTAGCAACTTAAAAGAGTAGGCAGGAGGCAAAGGGCAGAAGGCAGGAAGAAAGAAGTATGAATGAAATTTTTTTATTTCTAGGTCAAAAGGCCAGTTTAAAAATAAGAATTGTATTGAGCCAAAAGTGCCTCGGGATTCAAGGCATGTACAGCTTAAATCCCACGCTTTTAAACGTGGCTTACTCCTGCCTCCTGCCTCCTGCCTCCTGCCTCCTGATTACTTTGTTGTCTACCCGCTTGGTGTCTTATAGATGTGCTAGGTAGCAAGAACGCAGGATAAACCAAAGGGGTAAACTCCTGGCTTCAGAATCTGCTGTGTGAAAAATTATTGACACAACTTTAGTATTTTAGAGGAGATTTATGACAAGTAAGCCGGAACGCGTGGTACTGATTGGAGTAGCCGGAGACTCTGGTTGCGGTAAATCTACGTTTTTGCGTCGTTTGATCGATTTGTTTGGTGAAGATTTAATGACAGTCATCTGCTTGGATGACTATCACTCCTTGGATCGCAAACAGCGCAAAGAAACAGGGATAACGGCACTAGACCCCAGGGCGAACAATTTTGACCTAATGTATGAGCAAATTAAAGCGCTCAAAAGTGGTCAAGCGATTGATAAGCCGATTTACAACCACGAAACTGGCTTGATCGATCCGCCAGAGCGGATAGAGCCGAATCATATTATAGTTGTTGAAGGGCTGCATCCTTTATATGATGAGCGGGTGCGATCGCTAATCGACTTCAGTGTTTATTTTGACATTAGCGATGAGGTCAAAATTGCCTGGAAAATCCAGCGAGATATGGCTGAACGCGGTCATCGCTACGAAGATGTGTTAGCGCAAATTAATTCCCGCAAACCTGACTTTGATAAATTTATTGAACCACAAAGAGAATTTGCTGATGTGGTTCTCCAGGTATTGCCCACAAACTTGATCAAAAACGACACCGAGCGCAGAGTCCTACGGGTACGTATGCTTCAGCGGGAAGGTAAAGAAGGCTTTGATCCAACCTACCTATTTGATGAAGGATCAACAATCAATTGGACTCCCTGTGGACGCAAGCTGACCTGTTCTTATCCTGGTATGCAACTGTACTACGGTTCAGATGTTTACTACGGTCGCTATGTCTCAGTACTAGAGGTGGATGGTCAATTTGACAACTTGGAAGAAGTCATTTATATCGAAACCCATCTCAGCAATACATCCACAAAATATCAGGGTGAATTGACTCACTTGTTACTCCAGCACCGCGAGTATCCAGGTTCCAATAATGGAACTGGCTTCTTCCAAGTGCTTACAGGTTTGAAGATGCGTGCTGCTTATGAGCGGTTGACAGCTACGGAAGCAAAGTTAGCGATTCAGGTTTAAAGCAGCAGTGTTTGTGTCAAAGCTTATGGGGGCGCTTCCGGGTACCCCCTTTTTTTGTGTTATTAAATACATTTTAACTACAAAATAACTAGCATACATTTATCTTACTTACGCATATTTACCTTATAGTTAGTGGTTTTTATCAATATCAAGAAGATACTAACGACTGAAGTATAAATATTGTTATGATTTCAGAAATTAGTAGTTAAACTAAATACTCACATTTGGTTAACGAAAAAACTCTCGATGGAGGAACTTCCTTTGTCTCGTCGATATCTATTTACCTCTGAGTCAGTCACCGAAGGTCATCCAGATAAAATCTGTGATCAGATTTCTGATACTATTCTGGATGCCCTATTGACACAAGATCCGAGCAGTCGTGTCGCCGCTGAAGTCGTAGTTAATACTGGTTTGGTGTTAATTACTGGTGAAATAACCACCAAAGCTAATGTAAATTTCGTCAATCTTGCCCGGAAAAAAATTGCCGAAATTGGTTATACCAATGCTGATAATGGCTTTTCTGCTAACAGCACCAGCGTTCTACTGGCTATAGACGAACAGTCACCCGATATTGCCCAAGGCGTTAACACCGCCCAAGAAACCCGCGAACAAGATAGTGATGAACAATTTGACAAAATTGGCGCGGGCGATCAAGGTATAATGTTTGGTTTTGCCAGCAACGAAACACCAGAACTGATGCCTTTACCCATCAGTCTCGCCCACCGCATTGCTCGCCGATTGGCAGCAGTCCGTAAAACAGGTGAATTGTCATACCTGCGTCCTGACGGTAAAACCCAAGTAACCGTAGTCTACGAAGATGGACGTCCAGTAGGTATTGACACGATTCTAATTTCCACCCAGCATACAGCTAGTATTGGTGAAATTACGGATGAGGCGGCGGTACAAGCCAAAATTAAACAAGACCTCTGGTCAGCAGTGGTTGAACCTGTTTTTGGCGACATTGACGTTAAACCCAATCAGGAAACACGTTTTTTAGTCAACCCCACTGGCAAATTTGTCGTTGGTGGCCCTCAAGGAGACTCTGGTCTAACAGGACGGAAAATAATCGTTGATACCTACGGTGGCTATTCACGGCATGGTGGCGGCGCTTTTTCTGGCAAAGACCCCACGAAAGTAGACCGTTCTGCTGCTTATGCGGCTCGCTATGTAGCGAAAAATATTGTTGCCGCTGGTTTGGCAGAAAAAGTTGAAATCCAGCTATCTTATGCTATCGGTGTAGCACGACCAACAAGTATCTTAGTGGATACCTTTGGCACTGGCAAAGTGGATGAAGAAACCTTACTGGAATTAATCAACAAGCACTTTGAACTGCGTCCAGCAGGGATTATCCATACCTTCAACTTACGGAACTTACCAAGTGAACGAGGCGGACGTTTTTATCAGGACGTCGCGGCTTACGGTCATTTTGGGCGTGCTGATTTAGATTTGCCTTGGGAACAGACCGATAAAGCCGAATTGTTGAAGCAAGCAGCGAATGAGTCACTTTCGGCAGTAGTTGCTCAAGCATTGACTTAGGCTTATACGCTACTGTAAAAAGTTAGTTTATCTACGTGAGGGTATTGGCAACTTAACAAGTTACTAATACCCTTATTTTTTAGTTATCACCTGAATATCGAAAAATAAAACAGGAGTCAGAATTTATAATTCATAAGTCAGAATACTCTAACCATGTTCGTTCAGCATACCGTTGACAAATGACCAATGACAAATAACAAATGACTAAATCCAAAAATAAGTCAGGATAAGAGTCAAGATAGTTAATGGTAGACCAAAACGTAAATGCTCCCAGAATGATAACTGATAACCAAGTTTTGCAACAGCCTCAGCAACAATTAAATTAGCAACTGAACCTAACAAAGTTAGATTACCAGCTAAGGTAGATCCTGCTGCTAATAGTAACCAGGTTTTGGTATCTGGATGAGGAAGTAAATGTTGTAGTAACAATACTGCTGGAACATTAGAAACTAAATTTGAAAGCAGAGCAGTAATTCCTAATATGCTCAGAGGATTATAAACTAAACCGCTAAATAAATTCAATATTCCTAATTTTTCTACTCCAGCGGTAACAATAAATAGTCCAGAAAACATCACCAATAAATCCCAATCTACTTTATTTAAAACTCGTTGCGGTTTGATTCGTCTAGTAATAAACAGTAAACTGGCAGCTATGAATGTTGCTTGGGCTGTGGGTATTCCAACTAAGAATGCAATTAATAGTCCTCCTGTTATCAATAAGCTTTTAGTAAGTAACGGTTTAAATATGCGGTAACGCACTGGGGTTACACTCGGACAAGATTTAGTAGAACGAACATCAGGATAAAGCCACCACAATAACGCAATTTGGATCAACAAACTTACTAATGCAATAGGAGTCAATGCTTTCGCAAAATCAAGATAGCTGATACCAGAAAAAGAACCAATCAAAATATTTTGCGGATTGCCACTTAAGGTAGCTACTGAACCCAGATTAGTTGCTCCCGCCAAAGCAAGTAAGTAAGGAATAGGATTGAGGTTCAAAGTTTGGGTTAAACCGAGAACCAAAGGAGTCAAAATTAGAGCGATGGTATCGTTCAGAAAAAAAGCCGAGAGAATTCCACTGCCGAAAGTTAGAACAATTAGTAAACCCAAAGGACTACGGGTAAAGTGTGTAACTGTATCAAGGCTTAATTGGAAAAAACCAGCGTAAGCTAAGTTTGTACTGATTACCATCATGCCAAACAGGAAAATCAGCGTTTTATAGTCTATTGCTTGCCATGCTTCTTTGAGGTTTAATACCCCAAATGCCATCAGCAAAGCTGCACCAACTAAAGCAATACTGGCTCGGTTCATCCGCAAACCAGGGAGATATCCTAAACCCAAACCTATATAAGTCAGCCCTATGATGATGTATCTGAAAACAATCATGATTTCGCTAGATGCTTTTGATGTGATGCTTTTCTATTAACTCCTGTTTTTGTTTCAGGTACACAGAACCAAAAAACTGCTAAAGCTACAACTGCGTAGGCATAGCCCGCCGCAGGTATCGCTGCTAAAATCAAAAACCAACATTCTAACCAGCACAAACAATAATGGTAGTGTTGAGCATCCCTTGAGTAACATTCAAGTAATCCGTACATTTAGTCAAATAAACTACTATTAACACGGGAAACACACCAAAAATCTCGCCTTGTGTGCAATAAATTAACCTACTAAACCAACGATAATTGAAGCTAGCAGATTACCTGCATAGTTAAATGTTTAATTACGCCCTAGCCGCCTATCTAACCCTCTTTTTTCTTAGTAAATCCTGATATATATAGCTTTAACGAGAAAAGCATCTAAGTAGGAAATTAATGAAAAAGAATAATTCGTCTGCACTAAAGCCTACAACTACAAGCTTGCAAGTTCGTCGTTTCCGATTATCCTTTCTCTACGCCGTGCCAATTGGGGTATTAGGCGGGCTGATTGGCTTAGGGGGTGCAGAGTTTCGACTGCCAGTCCTGGCTGGCACATTGAACTATTCAGTGCGGCAGGCTGTACCTTTGAATCTAGCTATTAGCTTGATTACGATCGCTGCTTCTCTGATAATCCGGGGCAGTACACTTTCTTTGAGTCAAGTTATTCCATTACTTCCTGTGGTTTTCTCCTTGATAACTGGAGCGGTTATCACAGCCTTTTTCGGAGCAGCGATCGCAGGAAGGCTCTCAAACGAACAGCTTGAGCGCATCATCTTAATGTTATTAGTAGTGATTGGTATTGCCCTAATAGTCGAGGGTTTTCTACCTCAACAAATACCAGCTCTTTTACCGCCTGCTTTAAGTTGGCGTATTCCAGCAGGTATTTTATTTGGTCTAGCAATTGGGCTGGTAAGCAGTTTACTTGGGGTTGCAGGGGGTGAAGTGATTATCCCAACACTTGTTTTTGCTTTTGGTGCGGATATCAAAACAGCAGGTACAGCCAGTCTTATCGTTAGCTTACCAACTGTACTGGTAGGGGTTATCAAATATGCTAGTCGAGGTGCATTTGCAGATCGTACACTCTTGGGCAATACTATAGCGCCTATGGGAGTTGGTTCGGTGATTGGAGCCATAATCGGAGGAATGCTTGTCGGTATTATTCCACCACGGATACTAAAGGTCATACTAGGGATCATCTTGAATATATCCGCGTTTCGGGTCTTTCATAAAGTAAAGTCTTCTAATGGGAAATAACAAAGCTTTTCAGATTTTGATTGCACTTTTTGTGTAGATATTGGTAACAATGCCCATAAGAAACCCCCTCTGCTTTTACCATAGTAAAGTGATTACACCGCAGAGGGGTTTCATTTATTTTAATATTTTTGTAGAGGCAGGTTTTAAGGATAATTCTCGCAAAAAACTAGTTTATTTGATTTAAAACCCGCCAAAACCTATGTTGTATTTGATTTTAACCTGTGTACTCAGTTGGTCTATTTCCAATCGGGAATTTGAGCGTCTTCTCCACCAATCCCGATTCCAGTGTTAAATATTTCCGCATCAGTAAGATTTAGATCGTTCATTGATGCTTGATACACATTAGAATCGTGAATTGTAGCACGAGTAAAATTTACTCCGTTGAGATTAACTTGCTTCAAATTCACATTGGTTACATAAGCAGATGTTAGGTTAGCACCTGCCAAGTTTGCACCAGTTAAGTCAGCACCTTCGAGGTTAGCTCCTACAAAGTTGGCTCCTTGGAGCTGCGATCCTCTCAAATCAGCACCAATTAAATGAGCCCCACTGAGGTTAGCTCCTGATAGATTGCATTTAACACATTCCCCAGTTGAAAGCAGCTTTTGTAAATCCTGTGGATTCTCAGCTCTAACCGAGCTAGCAAAAAATAGGGGAGTTGCTAAGGCAATGGCCGCTAATAGCTGGAGTTTCATAATTTTCCCCCTTAATAATCAAGTTGCGTCCGTTCTGTCCCTCACAGTTCTATTATCTCACTAAACTTCGTGAGGTCAATCTCTCTTGTGACAATCTATCTTCTGACAAGTTAATTGTGATTTGAAACACAGATAAAAGTGATGTCAAAAATGCCATTAATTTCGATTTTTTGGCTATTTTTACCAAAATTTTCTCCAAAAATGGCAGTCTTAAATCACTATTAAATCTTTTTAAAAGTAAAAACTGGCGCTACTTCCTATAGCTAGTTATAGAAGTATTTATACTTATCAATTGATGGTTTAGTTTAATTCCTCAGAAATTCTCGCATATATTGATTAACCAATTCCGGCTGTTCTTGCTGCACCCAATGACCACAATTGGGTATGTACTTGATTTGGAAATTCCTGACATAGGCTGCGGTGTCGTAGGTTAGCTCCTTGCCGAGTGCAATGTCATTTTCTCCCCAAATCATCAGTGTTGGCACTTCTAAAACGTTCCAATTTGGATTTAGCATTCTCTGCTGAAAAATATTGCGGTAGTAGTTCAACATTGCTGTGAGGGCACCCCGTTTTGCAACGGCATTTTTATAAGCGTCAATATCTGCTTTGGTGAAAGCACTCTTGTTCACTGCTGTACCTTTAAAAGCTGTTTCAATTGCTTGGTAGTCTGAAGATTGTAAGAGTAATTCTGGTATCCACGGTAATTGGAAGAGGAATATGTAGTTACTACGTAGCAACTGTTGGGGGGTGCGTAACCCTTGGGCAAATTTGGCAGGATGAGGCAGGTTAAGAATAATTAATTGTTCTAACATTTCGGGGTGACTGTATGCAAAATTCCAAGCGATCGCACCTCCCCAATCATGTCCAACTAATACACATTTTTGGTATCCTAATCCTTTAATTACTCCCTCAATATCTTTGATAAATTCAGCCATTACATAAGCTGATTGCTCATTTGGTTTATCACTATCGTTGTAGCCACGCAAGTCAAGAGCGACGACTTTAAAATCTTGGGCAAATTCTGGTATTTGATGCCGCCAAGAGTACCAAAACTCAGGAAACCCATGCAACATCAACATTAATGCCCCTTCACCTTGGGTAACGTAGTGTAGTTTTACCCCATTGGTAGTTATATATTCGTGTTTACAAGAACTTTCTATTAAAGACATAATTAATCTAAATTCAGCATTAAAAAACACTAAATAATAATACTGAACAAGTTTAATATTATTTTGAGCAGCCTCACATCTATTGAAAGACAGTATTACGATCGTGCTTTTTTGCAAAAATATTAGACAATTTGTCTTGAGGTAGATGTGAATCGTAGGTAATTTTGGTAAAAGGTAGATATAATAATTTTCCCCAACTACCATGACACAACAGTTGACAAACCATGCTTCATTGTGGGTTGAGCGACTGGGACGGTTTGGCTATGTTTCCAAGGGAGTAGTTTACGGTATCGTTGGACTACTGGCAGCACAGGCGGCTTTTGGCAGTGGTGGTAAAACAACTGATACCCAAGGCGCTCTCCAAACAATCGTTAACCAGCCATTTGGTCAATTTTTGCTGGCTTTAGTTGCAATTGGCTTGATTGGATACGTAATCTGGCGTTTTGTACAGGCAATTAAAGACCCAGAAAATAAAGGTAATGATGTCAAAGGTTTGGCAGTGCGAATTGGTTACGCAGTTAATGGCTTGATTTATGCAAGTTTAGCCTTAACTGCTGTGCAAATCGTTATGGGTACAGGCAGCGCTAAAAATAGTAGTGATTCTACTGAAGATTCGACAGCACGTTTGCTTTCTCAACCCTTTGGTCAATGGTTAGTTGGAACTGTGGGGGTGTTTGTAATTGCTCTAGGCTTCTATCAGTTTTATCAAGCTTTTAGTGGCAAATTTCGTAAAGAACTCAATTTAACTGAGTTAAGCAACACAGAAGCCCAATGGGTAATGAGGATTTCCAGATTTGGTTTAGCGGCACGGGGTATAGTATTTTGTATTATCGGTTGGTTTTTAATTGAAGCTGCAAAACAGTCGAACGCCGCTACCGCCGAAGGTTTAGATGAAGTATTACAGACGTTAGCGCAACAGCCTAACGGAGCATGGCTTTTGGGTATTGTGGCACTAGGTTTAGTTGCTTATGGGATTTACACAATAATACAGGCGCGGTATCGTCGGCTAGTCAATGTTTAGACGGTGCAGTGCCGAGAATTTAAATTTATAGAAATGGCAATAATAGAAACCCGTGGTATATGGCTGACGACTACTGATAGTAAGGTTCTCAGGTCAAAGCAACGCATTGCTGAGGCGATGGATGTGCTTGCCGAAACGGGATTTAATGTGGTGTTTCCCGTTGTTTGGAACAAGGCAGTAACTTTATATCCCAGTCAAACAATGCAGCAGACATGTGGAGTCGAAATTGACCCGATGTCTGTAGGTCGCGACCCTTTAGAAGAGGTGATAGTTGAGGCGCGGCGAGTCGGGTTGAAAGTCATTCCTTGGTTTGAATACGGTTTTGCCAGTTCCTATAATTTGAATGGTGGTGTACTTTTACAGAAAAAGCCGGAATGGGCTGCGCTTGATTGTAATGGTAACTTACTGAAGAAAAACGGCTTTGAGTGGTTGAATGCACTCGACTCACAGGTGCAAGAATTCTTGTTGAGCTTGGTGCTGGAAGTTGTAAAGAATTATGATGTGGATGGTGTTCAAGGAGACGATCGCTTCCCTGCATTACCCTGTGAAGGTGGCTATGATGAGGTAACTGTCAACCGCTATCGCCAGAAATTTGATCGCAATCCCCCACAACACCACAAGGATAGGCAATGGTTACAGTGGCGTGCAGATATTCTCAGTGAGTTTTTGGCGTGTCTCTACCGGGAGGTGAAAGCGGTTAATCCTAATTTATTAGTTGCGATCGCACCTAATATTTATGATTGGGCATTCCAGGAATATCTGCAAGATTCACCCGCATGGCTGAAGCGGGGAATCGTTGATATGATTCAGCCGCAGATTTATCGCCGTGACTTTAGGAGTTATCAGGCGATCGCTGATAAACTGGTAAACCAGCAGTTTACAGATACAACACTGCCCAAGTTAGCACCAGGAATACTGATGAAGCTTGGCTCTTATTGCATTAGTCCAGAATATCTGGTGCAGGCAATTGAATACAATCGTCAACTTGGCATTCAAGGAGAGGTATTCTTTTTTTACGAAGGTTTGCGCGAGAATAACAATACCCTTGCTAAAGTTTTGCGCAATGGGCCTTATGCTAAGTCTGCATCATTTCCTACTCTGTCAGATTTGAATGCAGGTGGTGTGAGTCACAAGACGACACCTTCTATTTGGTCAGTAGCAGAAAATTTGTTAAAAAAGATTTTTTAAGGGAAAAGGCGCGTGGAATATAAGTTGCCAGTGGAAAAGGTAATTCATACTTTAAAAGAAGATTTACCGACACTTTTTGAAAAAGATATTTCTTATGACATTTATACACAGGATATTTATTTTAAAGACCCGGTGAATACATTCAAATACAAATTTAACTATCGCATTATATTTTGGACTTTACGATTTCACGCTCGGCTATTTTTTACTCAGATTTACTTTGATGTGCATGAAGTTTATCAGTCAGCCGAAGACACGATTTTAGCAAAATGGACGGTGCGGGGAGTGTTGCGCGTTCCCTGGAAAGCTGGGTTGCTTTTTAATGGCTATTCAACCTATAAACTCAATCAAGATAATTTGATATACAAGCATATCGACACCTGGGATAGAAAGCCTGGAGAGATTTTACGGCAGTTTTGGCAAAGCGAAGGAGATAGTTAGTTAGCTATTATATCATTGACGGACTAGTAGGTAGGTTACGGAGTTTGACCAAACATACTCTACTAGTCTATGAAAAATGCTGAGTTCCGTTAGTGGTAGCAGTACGTTTGGCCCGTACCTCCTAATAAAAATAGCTTAACCTCACCCCGATAAAGCTGTGCTTTATCTCCTCCTCAAAATATTAAGAGCAGACAGAAAAGTTTCTTTTTAACCGATTACGAACCTTGCAAAAGGTCATTAATTGAACTTATACTCTGTTTGATTTGCTCTGTCAGAGAAGTTCTTAAGAAGTCCAGGTTTACTGTTGAAAAATTGAGTAGCCCCAAAGCATATAATAGGCTCAAAAGACCAATAAATAAAGCTAAAAATCTTCCAAAACAACCAGGATTTATTTCAATGAAAGCTAATTTAGATTGCCCTATTACAGCAATCGTTATAAAAACAATTCCTACTATTAAAAAGGTGCTGTTTGGAGTTAAATCTGTCATTGTTCGATTAAGATGCCTTAGCACTTTTATTGTAGCTACTATTAGTTCAAATTTCTGCCCTTGCCATATGCAAAAACATAAAAATTTTGCAACTCAACATTTACCCTAACCTAATAAGGCTCTGGCTATTGTAGTATCGGTGTTGTAAATTCTCGTGTGCTATGATTTAGAATGACATATTTTGATTTTGAAACTTATTGAGCTATAAATAGCTTGATTGTCTCAATTGTGTATAAATTTTTCTATCTCACTCAGATATTTAAGGAAAAACCTAGATTCTGCAAGAAGCGAACTAACTGATGTGTCTCTGGCAGAAATTCAGATATCATGAATTTGCGGTTGATTTAAACTCAATTTTGCTTCTTACGATTTTGCTGAAACTATCCAGTGGTAAAAGTTTCAGCATCAAAAAGCCAAAATTTCATTACTCGTGTACTAGACGTTAATTTAGTTTATATATTAAACTGCACTAAGACGATAGGAATAGTGGGTTTTTATGGAAAGCGTCCAAAACGTTAGTCAAGAGTTGAATGGAACAAAAGACACAGCACTAGAGCAACTACAAAAGTCTACTCCAGTAGAGTTCAAAAAAGATATTTTCAAAAAACTCAGAGGTGGATTTTTTGTAGTACTGGGATATTTATTATCACCACTATGTTGGTGGAATGACCTACTATTCAATCTGCCAATAGCTTATGGGTTTGGGTATGCATGTAGTTTACTTTCCCCAAAATTGCTTCTACCTTATTCAATTATCGGATACTGGCTCTCTAACATTGTGGGAATTCTCTTGATGCAATTCGGTTCTAAGGACATTTTTCAAAAAGAACCTCAAGAGCATAACCTCAAAAAAGAATTGTTCACAGGTCTAATCTCTTCAACACTTTATACCCTGTTGATTATGCTATTGATTCAGTTGAAGATTCTTGATTCTCCTATTTTATTCTCCAACAGTTAATTTAGTTTATCACCTTTCCACAAAAGAATTCATAGTATAGGTGCACATCTGTGCGTCCATACTATTCTATACTATGTATATGTAGTAGATATAGCAATGTATGGAAGAGTTACGAAGAAAAAACCCTGATTTATTGAAGAAATCGGGTTTCTGAACTCTTGATGGAGAGCAAATCAGCAAGCAAGAAGATCAATTTTCATCCAATTTTAAAAATTCACTTAAATTCAACAATTTTGGGGCCTCCTTACTTACAATTAATGGCAGCTTACCATTCCATTTTTCTATTGCTTGCCTTTGCAGAATTTCTAGAGTTAAACCATCACGTAATAATCTGTGTGCCTCAGCTTCTCCTTTGGCTAAATTAACTTTTGCTTCAGCCTCTTTTATGGCTTTCAGTGCTATAAACTCTGCTCGTTTTGCTTCTTGTTCAGCAACCTGCTTTGCCTCCACCGCCTCACCAAATCGTTCTGAAAAATGGACATGAACTAAAGAAATATCATCAACTGCAACGTGATAGCTACCCAGGCGTGTAGACAATGCATCATCTACTCCACTTTTGACTTCTCCTCGTTTAGTAATAATTTCTTCAGCCGTATACTTTGCTATTACCGCTTTTAGTACTTCTTCAACGGCTGGGCTAATAATCCGAATAACTACATTTTGTTCATCTCCAATTTCCTGAAAAATGACATTTGTTTCCTGGGGAATAATATGCCAATTGAGAGCTACATCGGCAAAAACATTTTGTAAATCTTTGGAAGAAGCCTCAGCAGAAATTTCCTGTTTTTGGACTCTAATACTCAACTTTTTCACAGTATTGACTACAGGAATAATTAAGTGAAGTCCTTCTCCTAATATCTGGTTTTGTACTTCGCCAAATTTCATTAATACACCACGTTCTCCTGCATTTATAATCACACAAGGCGTGAGGAAGAGAGTTATCAAACACAAAAGAGCGGTCAGTTTACCGGCACTGTTAAAACTTGTAATTTTTATCATCTGTGTGAACCATGTGTGCATCTTGCATAGAGACACATATTTAGGAGTTATGGGCTTCTTCCCGTCATGATTTTAGCTCGACTTGATCCAAAATTAAGAACATTCTCGACTCAATAGCAACTGCCCATTATTCAGCCGATATAGACCTTGCGGTTCGATAATCGGATTATCGTACCTGCTTTCCCCACTCCTCTGGCATTTACAAGAGCAAAGGCTATGGCTTCCCACATCAAAGAAGGCTATATCACTGGCGTTGATATTCACATTGCCTGCATCTCCTCGTCCACTAGTACTGGCTAATAATCTTGCATTATTAGTGACAAAAGTGACTTGGTGGTGATATTAATGCCACCAGCTTTACCTACCGCTCCCGTCTCTGCAATACTAAAGGCAGTACTAGCAGTTCCATCAAAGCGTACTGTATCGCTGGCATTAATGGTTACATTACCAGCATCTCCCTGTCCCAAAGTGCTAGCACTCAGTTGTGAACCATTTTTCACAGACAGCGACCTGGCATTAATAAGAAATACGCTTCCCGTCCCGCGCTAACATTAAATTCTCCAAAACTATGAAATAGATTGATTTGGCGAATCGCACCGCCTGTAATTACTTCCATCGGTTGTCCCTGAAAGTTGCCTATAACTTGAGAGAAATCAGCCCCAAGTGTATTGTCAGGTACGATATTACTTTGCTGTGCCTGGGTTTTAGCAGTCAAGATACTGACAATTAACCAGCCCAGTAACCCTGCCAGTCCAAACTGCAAACACTTGTGTAATCCGTATTTTCTCGTCATAAGACGCGCTTTCATATAGATTCTTTGAGTATCTAATAAAACTGCACCTTTGGACGATAAACAAGCTAATATTCGTTAATTATGCAGTTTTCTGCAATCAGGCGATGTCTGACAAAGACTGGACGGCGATAAAATAAATATGTCCTAAGCTTAGTGTTTTTATAGTTAGCCAAACGATAAATTGTTAGTGTGAGCGCTCTACAAATGGAGATTGCAAGTACTATAATAATCAATCTGAATTAGTTTTTTTGTCAGACAACCATAACAAAAAGCCCCATCCTTCTAAGGATGGGGCTTGATGTATGAATAATGAGACCTGGCATCGAGCTATTTTTGCGTAGGGCAACCCCTAAACTATCGT
>NZ_JAVRCE010000049.1:0-57234 GCF_034530915.1 Nostoc sp. DedQUE09 | reverse complement strand
GGGGAGCAGGGGAGCAGGGGAGCAGGGGAGCAGTAAGTTATTCCCCTCTGCCCCTCTGCCCCTCTGCCCCTCTGCCTCTTGTGCCCTATACCCCATTCCCTCTTATAGCTTGCTTCATCTCGCGGACTGCCCTTTCCATACCTACTAATGCTGCCCGACTGATGATGGTATGACCAATGTTCAGTTCTTCCATGCCTGGAAGCGCAGCCACTGGATAGACGTTCCAGTAGGTGAGTCCATGACCAGCGTTGACTCGTAATCCGGCTTGAATTGCTTGTTCACAACCTTTAGCTAATATGGCTAATTCTCGGTGGCGATTTGTTTCATCTTTAGCCTCAGCATATTGTCCGGTGTGCAATTCAATAAACTGCGCCTGTGTCTTGACAGATGCTTCAATTTGTGCTGGTTCGGCATCGATAAATAAACTAACTGGAATGCTAGCGCTTTGCAATTTATCGACGATTTTACCTATTCTAGCAATTTGGAGGGCAATATCTAGTCCGCCTTCTGTTGTCACTTCTTCGCGCTTTTCGGGGACTAAAGTCACGTAATCTGGTTTGATATCGAGAGCGATCGCGAGCATTTCATCTGTAGCGGCCATTTCTAAATTAAGATGCGATCGCACTGTTTGCCGCAATATCCGCACATCCCGATCTTGGATATGTCGCCGATCTTCACGCAGATGCACCGTAATTCCATCTGCACCTGCTAATTCTGCCAGTACCGCCGCCGCTACTGGGTCTGGTTCCACTGTCCGCCGGGCTTGCCGGATAGTGGCGATGTGGTCAATGTTAACGCCAAGTGTAGGCACCCCAAGTTTCTCCCAAATCCACAGTCTTTAGAACTTGATTTTACCGGAAATAGCGGTAGTTTTGCTTAATAAGCTACAGACAGATTACACACGTAAAATGCGATGCCGACAACGGGCTTTTCGGTGTCGCCCAAAAGAAAACTGAGTTAGCAAAAGCTTATCCTTGGGCAAACTACTTTAAATAAGTAGCTGATTTCACAAGAGTTGATGAAGTATGAATACAGCAGTTGAGCCGATGGACAAGCTTTTGAACTATCAAATTAGCGAACAACTTTATGCAGGCTCTAGAACCTTAGTTTACCGTGCTATTCGAGAGGCGGATCGACTTCCGGTTGTGATTAAACTGCTCCAGGAAGAGTATCCTACCTTCAATGAACTGCTGCTGTTCCGTAATCAGTACACTATTGCTAAAAATCTTGACCTACCCGGTATTGTTCGTCCCTACAGCCTGGAACCTTACCGCAACAGCTATGCTTTGGTGATGGAGGATTTTGGTGGCATTTCCCTCAGAGATTGGCTCAATCAAAAAATGGCGAGCAAATATACTTTGACAGAGTTCTTGGATATTGCGATCGCTCTGAGCAATATTCTTGACGGACTCTATCGCCATCGGGTTATCCATAAAGATATTAAGCCTGCTAACATCCTTATCAACCCGGAAACTAAGCAAGTCAAGTTGATTGACTTTAGTATTGCCTCGCTTTTACCTAGAGAAACCCGCGAAATTCACAGTCCCAACGTCTTAGAAGGTACTCTCGCTTACCTTTCGCCCGAACAAACCGGACGGATGAATCGCGGAATTGACTATCGCAGTGATTACTATTCCCTCGGCGCTACCTTCTATGAATTGCTGGCTGGACATCTACCCTTTGAGTCTAACGATCCGATGGAGTTGGTTCACTGTCATATTGCCAAGCAACCAGAGCAATTAGGAGCCAGGAGGGAAGAAGAAATTCCCGAAGCTCTTTGTCAGATTGTGATGAAGTTGATGGCGAAAAATGCTGAAGACCGCTATCAGAGTGCATTAGGGCTGAAATTTGATTTAGAAAAATGTTTGTCTCAATTACACGAAATTGGCTCAATTAAATCTTTTCAATTAGGTGAACGAGATATTTGCGATCGCTTTATCATTCCAGAAAAACTTTACGGTCGCCAAGCTGAAGTTGAAAGCTTGCTGGATGCCTTTGAGAGAGTCAGCCAAGGAAGCAGCGAAATTATGTTGGTAGCAGGCTTCTCTGGTATTGGCAAAACTGCTGTGGTGAACGAAGTCCACAAGCCAATTGTGCGACAACGGGGTTATTTCATTAAAGGTAAATTTGACCAGTTCCAGCGCAACATTCCTTTCTCTGCCTTTGTGCAAGCTTTTCGAGACTTAATCGGGCAACTGCTGAGTGAAACTGACGCCCAATTCGAGCAATGGAAGCGCAAAATTCTTTCTGCTTTGGGTGAGAACGGACAAGTGATGATTGAGGTGATTCCAGAACTGGAAAGTATGATTGGTAAACAGCCTGCTGCGCCAGAACTCTCTGGTAGTGCGGCACAAAATCGCTTCAATTCGCTGTTTTTGAAATTCACTCAAGTCTTCACTGCATCAGAACATCCATTGGCGATCTTTATTGACGATCTGCAATGGGCAGATTCTGCTTCTTTAAAATTAATGCACTTGTTAATGAGCGAAGCTGACATCCGCTATCTACTGTTAATTGGTGCTTATCGAGATAATGAAGTCAACTCAGTACATCCGCTGATGCTGACTTTGGAAGAGATTCAGAAATTAGATGCCACAGTCAATACAATTACCTTATTACCTCTCGATCGGGTTTCTATCAATCATTTGGTTGCAGATACATTGAGTTGCTCTTTAGCTTTAGCCACACCTTTAACAGAATTAGTATTGAGCAAAACTAAAGGGAATCCTTTCTTCAGCACCCAGTTTCTCAAAGTGCTACATCAAGATCAACTAATTACATTTAATTTTAATGGTAGTTATTGGGAATGTGACATTGCTCAGGTGCGATCGCTCGCTCTTACCGATGATGTAGTAGAGTTCATGGCAATTCAACTTCAGAAGTTGTCAATAGAAACTCAAGAAGTTTTGAAGTTAGCAGCTTGTGTAGGAAACCAATTTGATTTAGAGACATTAGCGATCGTCCATGAAAAATCTCAGTTGGAAACAGCCACAAATTTTTGGAAAGCTGTACAAGATGGGTTGATTATTCCCACAAATGAGGTTTATAAGTTCTACCATGATAAGTCTGAATTTATAATTCAGAATTCCGAATTTCAGCAATATAATTCTCCTGAATCTTGCTCTTACAGATTTCTTCATGACCGTGTTCAACAAGCGGCCTATTCTCTTATCCCTGAATCTCAACGAAAAGCTACTCATTTCAAGATTGGGCAATTACTGTTAAACAATACATCACCTGAAGCGCTTGAAACCAGTATTTTTGACATTGTTAATCAGCTAAATGAGGGAATTGACATAATTGATGAACAATCCCAAAGAGATGAACTTGCTCAACTAAATCTAATTGCTGGTAAAAAAGCAAAAGCTTCTACTGCTTATAGAGCAGCCCTAAAATATTTCACTTTAGGCAGAGGATTGTTAATAGAGGAAAGCTGGATAAATAATTATAAAATTACCTTTGAGTTACATCGAGAATCCGCCGAATGTGAATATCTTACTGGCAGCTTTGACCAAGCTGAAAAAATATTTGATATAGCGTTAGCTCAAAGCCAAGATAGGTTTGAACAAGTAGATATTTATAGGATTCAGATGTATCTGAAAATGACTCAGGGTGAAAATATAGCAGCTAGTATTGAAGCTGGGGTAAAAGGTTTGAGCATTATGGGGATGCATCTGCCAGTCACTTCTGAAGAACAGCAAGCAGCGATCGAAACTGAACTTCAAGAATTAAAAGCTAAACTGCAAACGGTTCGTATATCAGATTTATTCGATCTGCCTGAGATGACAGATCGAGATCAAAAGGTTTGTATGGGTATTTTAGCTGATCTTTGGGCAGCAGCTTATATGGGAGGAGATCAATACCTTAGTTGCTTGGCTCCTCCATTAATGATCGGTTTATCGTTGAAATATGGCAATGCAGAAAGCTCTGGTTTTGCTTACTGTTTATATGGGATGAGCCTGGCAAATCAAGGCAATTATCAAACGGCTTATGAGTTCGGTACATTAGCACTAAAGCTTGATCGTCACTTCAATAGTAGCCAATTTATTTTTAAGACTAATAATATCTTTGCACATACCACAAATCCCTACAATCAGCATTTAAAAACGAATTTGTCACTTTCTCAAGAATCATTCCAAATATGTCAAGAAAATGGAAATTTGGTGTTTGGTGTTTGGGCGGTTTCATTTTTGATTTGGGCAATGTTAATTAAGGGCGATCGCCTCTCAGATGTTTACGCGGAAACTGAAAAATATCTGAGTTATGTCCAACAGGTTAATGATGTCAATATGCTGTATGCATTTACTTTACAGAGGCAGTTCTTATTGAATTTGCAAGATATATCTAAAAACACCGATTTATTAGATGATCGCAATAACGAAGATATTCCTTATATCGAAGTGTGGAGACAGAAGAATAACTTTGAACATGGAATTAATTGGTACTGCTTTCTCAAAATCCAGTTATCATACCTTTATGGTCGCTACGCAGATGCTGTGCAAGCAGCAGCAGAAGCTGAAAAAACGCTTGCTTGTAACTCTGGTTTCTTCCCAATTATTCAGTATCATTTCTATTATCCACTCAGCTTGATAGCTCTCTATCCCAATGTGACATT
The DNA here is from genome assembly GCF_034530915.1 of Nostoc sp. DedQUE09. Classification (NCBI taxonomy): domain Bacteria; kingdom Bacillati; phylum Cyanobacteriota; class Cyanophyceae; order Nostocales; family Nostocaceae; genus Nostoc; species Nostoc sp. DedQUE09. Next base: position 52,619 of record NZ_JAVRCE010000049.1, on the reverse strand, counting down.
AGAGAAGAAAAAGCAGTATTGGGACATTATTCAAGAGCATCAACAAATTCAGAAAAATTGGGCGAATAGTTGTCCAGACAACTTTCTACATCGATATCTCTTGTTATCTGCCGAAATAGCAAGAATTTCTGGCAAGTATATGGATGCAATCGAATCATACGATCGCGCCATTGCTAAAGCTAAAGAAAATGAATACGTAAACGAAGAAGCTCTCGCCAACGAACTTGCAGCCAAGTTCTATTTAGAATGGGGCAAAGAACGCATTGCTCAAGAGTATTTGATTAATGCTTACTATTGCTACACTCGCTGGGATGCTAAAGCCAAAGTCGATGACTTAGAACAGCGTTATCCACAACTGCTTGCCCCGATTTTACAACAGAAGCGTTCACTACTCACACCCAATGAGACGTTCGCAAATATTGACAGTATTGCTACCTTCCACCCAAGTATTCATAAATCAGTAACCTCTAGCAGCAACACATCAGTAATGCTAGATTTGGCAACAGTTTTAAAAGCCTCTCAGACTCTCTCCAGTGAAATTGAACTTGATAAATTACTTACGAAGCTGCTGCAAGTGGTGATTGAAAATGCTGGGGCAGATAAGTGTGCGTTACTACTACTTAAAGAAGGTAGATTGGTAGTTGAGGCGACTACTCAAGTTGGGCAGCAATCAACGGTGTTACAGTCCATTTTTGTGGAAGATAGTGCAGACGTTCCTCATAGCCTAATTTACGCCGTCAAACGCAGCCTGGAACCTACTGTTATCTTTGATATAGCATTGCATCCGGCGCTAATAGCCGATCCCTATATTATTCGTCAGCAACCCAAAAGCTTGCTGTGTACACCAATTTTTTATCAAGGGAAACTCTTAGGGATTTTATATTTAGAAAACAATCTGATGGCTGGAGCGTTTACTAGCGATCGCGTCGAAATTCTCAATCTATTATGCACTCAAGCTGCAATCTCCCTAGAAAATGCCCGACTTTATCAGCAAGCACAAAATACTCTAGAAAACCTGGGACAGACTGAACAATTTTTGCGGTTAATTATCGAAAATATTCCCCAGTCTGTTTTCTGGAAAGACTGCAATAGTGTTTATTTAGGCTGTAACCATAACTTTACGCAAACTTGGGGTTTAGGAGTGCCAGAAAATGTTATTGGTAAAACAGATTACGACCTTCCCTGGACTAGTGAGCAATCAGATTTTTTTGTAGCGCGCGATCGCCGCATCATTGAGTCTGGGGAAGCGGAACTCAACATTATCGAAACTGTGCAGCAAGCAGATGGAAAACAAAAGTGGTCTAATACAAATAAAATTCCTCTAAAAGATAGAGAAGGAAACGTTTTTGGCATCCTTAGCACATCTGAAGACATCACCGAACGCCAGCAAGCACAACAATTGCTACAACAGCAAAAACAACAATTAGAAGAAGCATTGCAAGAACTCCAAACGATGCAATTGCAATTAGTTCAAGGTGAAAAAATGTCTGCCCTTGGTAATTTGGTAGCAGGTGTTGCCCATGAAATAAACAATCCTGTGGGCTTTATTGCTGGTAATATTGAACCAGCCAAAGATTATGTTAAAGATTTGTTTGGACTAATTAATCTTTATCAACAAAAGTTTCCCAATCCCGATTTAGATATTCAAGACGAAATTGATGCCATCGACTTGAATTATTTACGCGAAGATTTGCCTAAGTTGCTGGACTCGATGAAATTGGGTGTTCACCGTATCCGCAGTATCAGTAACAGTTTGCGAACCTTCTCCAGAGCAGACAAGGATTATAAAGTTCCTTTTGATATTCACGAAGGCATTGACAGCACTATTCTGATTCTCAGACACCGTTTAAAAGCTAATGAAAACCGTCCAGGAATTGAGGTAGTAAAGAATTATGGCAAGCTACCACTAGTGGAATGCTTTGCTGGACAACTTAATCAGGTGTTTATGAACTTGTTAGCAAATGCCATTGATGCACTTGAACAATATAATACAGAACGGAGTTTGGAAGCGATTCTTGCTAACCCCAATTGCATCACCATTCAAACTTGTGTAGGAGACTCAGGTCAGAATATTTTGATTAAGATTGCTGATAATGGCGTGGGGATGTCACCAGAGATCAAACAAAAAGTATTTGACCATTTGTTCACCACCAAACCTGTCGGAAAAGGTACTGGATTAGGATTAGCGATCGCTCGTCAAATTGTGGTAGAAGCACATGGTGGTTCACTCTCTTGCACTTCCGAACTTGGAAAAGGTACAGAGTTTGTCATTGAAATCTCTACTCAACAACAATAATTAGTGCTGAGTGCTAAGTGCTAAGTGCTGAGTAATTTCTACTTTACTCGGCACTTTTCCTTTTTGCTTTTTAAATTTTAGGTTGGAGGAAAGCGACGATGATGCTTAAATTGCGGAAACTCTGGTTGAAAATAAATCCTCGATGGAGTACCAAAATAAACAAAAAATACTACTCATTTAAATGGCGATCGCGAAACTTAGTATTATTATCAATTGTGGTGATTTTATCTATTAGCATTAGCGCCACAGCTATCACTAGTTACAAAATTGTTAAGGGATTGCTGCTCGATAGTCTTAAGGAGCAAGCACTGCTAAAAACACTGCAAGGTGAGGATGATATTGATAACTGGTTAGCCATTCGTAAGACAGAAATTAAGACTTTGGCAAATTCTGCTGTGGTGCGATCGCTAGATTGGTCTGTGATGGAACCTTACTTGCAATCTGAGGTGAAGCGGCTGCAAACGTTTTTGCTCATGGCATTAAGCATACCAGATGGTACATTAATCAATACTCACCAAGATCATCTCAATGTTAAAGACCGAGAATTTTTTCAGCGGAGTATGGCGGGTGAAACAGTAGCAGCCGATCCAATTATTGGACGCACAACTAAACAGTTACAGATTCAAATTAGTACTCCGATTCCTGCCGAAACAGGCATAAAGCCAGCAGGTGTATTAATGGGAGGAATTCCAATTAATCGGGTAGTTGAAGTTATTAGCAATTTACATCAAGGTAAGGGTAGCTATGCCTTTGCCCTGAATTCTCAAGGAGTTCCCATTGCTCATCGCAATACAGAACTAATTGGTACACCCGAAAAAGCTGCCAAGAGTTTCCTCAACTCACGCAATCCCAGATTAGTTGAAATTACTCAAAAAATGGTAGCTAAACGCACAAATATTGAATTGGTTCAACTAAATGGTAAATGGAGCTATGTTGCTTACGCTCCTCTGAGAGAGGCAAATTGGTCAGTAGCGTTAATAGTGCCACAAGAAAATATTGAATCGCCATTACAGGCGTTGAACCTGTTGGCTACAGTTTTGGGAGGATTGCTATTGGTTGGGTTGATTAGTGCATGGCGACAAGTGCAACTATATGAACAGATTCGCGATCGCGCCTTGATTTCTAGCCAGCAGGCGCAACAACTCAGCAAAACCCTGAAAGAATTGCAAAATACCCAAGCTCAACTTATCCACACCGAAAAAATGTCTAGCTTGGGACAACTAGTGGCTGGAGTGGCACACGAAATCAATAATCCTGCCAATTTTATCCATGCCAATCTCAACCATGCAAGCGTTTACAGCCAAGACATCCTCGATTTGCTCAAGCTTTATCAACAAACCTACCCAAATCCTACGCCAGAAATTAGCGATCGCGTCCAAGACCTTGATATTGAGTTTCTAGCAGAAGATTTACCTAAATTAATGGCATCAATGCAAGTGGGAACCAAACGCATTCGTCAGATTGTATTGTCGCTGCGTAATTTTTCACGGCTTGATGAAGCAGAAATGAAATTTGTAGATATTAATGAAGGATTAGACAACACTCTGATGATTCTGAATCATCGCCTGACAGCCACACCTAATCAACCAGAAATTCAGATCGTTAAAAAGTACGGTGATTTACCCTTAGTAGAATGCTATGCAGGGCAACTAAATCAGGTGTTTATGAATGTTCTAGTGAATGCAATTGATGCTGTAGAAGAGTCATTGTTAGTAAACAATGAAGGACAAATTGACATTCAGACTGAACTCACTGATGAAAAACAAGTGATTATTCAGATTTCCGATAATGGTATTGGGATGTCAGAAGAAGTGAAACAACGAGTATTTGACTATATGTTTACTACTAAACCTGTGGGTAAAGGAATCGGATTAGGAATGGCGATCGCTTATCAAATTGTCGTAGATAAACATCGAGGAACTATTAAAGTTGATTCAATCCCAGGATATGGAGCAGAGTTTACCATCCGTATTCCTTTAACAAGTAAAAAGTAAAAATTACTGATAATATCTAAGAGCGCCATCCATTTGTTCACGACTGTAATAGGCAGCTTGGAGATTTTTCACTGAGTTTTAAATCAAAGCTTCTAAAGCCGGAATATCCTTGCCAGAAGCTTTACGAATAATGAGTTGCATTGGGATTATATGTATTTTCCATTACATTGATTTTTTTAGATAATATCTACACTCATGCTCAGGGGCGATATACTTTAAGAAAGCTGATTTGTAAATTCTATCGGCTACATAAATTACTACATCAACTCTCTGAGGTGATATGCTTTTAAAACTGCAACAGATTATTGTTAAAGCTGGGCAACAAATGTTGCTTAAAGATATTAGTTGGCAGCAGTTAGAAAATATTTTAGAAGAAATGGGAGAAAGTCCTGCTGCACGTATTTCTTATAGTCATGGTTGGTTAGAAATTATGGTTCCCCTACCAGAACACGAAAAAGATAAAGAACTGATTGGTGATTTAGTCAAAATTTTGTTAGAAATACTCCAAATTGATTTTGAGCCTTTTGGTTCCACAACACTTAAAAATGAGCGAATGCTGCAAGCAGTAGAACCAGATACCAGTTTTTATATTCAAAATCAAGCTGCTGTAATTGGGAAAAATCGCATTGATTTAAATATAGACCCACCACCAGATTTAGCAATCGAAATTGATATTACTTCTCGGACTCGATTTGAGAATTATGAAATTTTGGGAGTTTCTGAACTTTGGCGATATACACAGCAAGGTTTAGAAATTTATTTGCTAAAAGAAGGTAAGTATATAAAATCTGAATCTAGTCCTAATTTTCCTGATATCCCAATTGTTGAATTAGTCAATGAATATGTTCAGCAGTGTTTAACAATTGGCAGAAGTCAAGCTATGCGTAATTTTCGAGATTGGGTCAAAAATAATTTATAGTTGATGATTTATGAGATAATTAATACTAATTTGAAAAATGATTACAATGAATAAATTAATATAACTACTGCGATCGCATAGCTTCTAGCTTCCAATATTCTGCACTTTCTATGAATTAGGAAGCCTACACCGACCTGATGATACAGTGTAGGTGCTTCAAATAATGTCAGGTTAACTAAAACAAGTCCAAATCTGTTACAGCACCAATACTGCTAGAAGATACCAATTTGGCATATTTCGCCAACACGCCTTTAGTGTAACGCGGAGCCGGAGGTTGCCAGTTGGCACGACGACGGGCCAGTTCTTCTTCAGATATATTCAACTGCAATAAACGAGCGGGTGCATCAATAGTAATACTATCGCCTTCTTCTACAAGCGCGATCGCCCCACCAACTGCCGCTTCTGGAGCAACGTGACCAACCACCATGCCGTAAGTACCGCCAGAAAAACGTCCGTCGGTAATTAATCCCACCGCATCACCCAAACCAGCTCCGATAATTGCCGAAGTGGGAGCCAACATTTCTCGCATTCCAGGGCCACCTTTAGGCCCTTCATAGCGGATTATGAGAATATCACCAGCTTGAATCTTACCAGCCAAAATTGCATCTAAAGAGGCTTCTTCTGATTCAAATACTCGTGCAGGCCCGGTAATTACTGGTTTTTTCACCCCAGTAATTTTGGCAACAGCCCCTTCCGTTGCCAAATTACCTCTGAGGATAGCTAAATGTCCTTGAGGATACATCGGGTTATTCCAAGTCCGAATCACATCTTGATTGGCAGATGGTTCTTCTGGGATATCTGCTAATATCTCTGCAATGGTTTGACCGCTGATGGTGAGGCTATCACCGTGTAATAAATCATGCACAAGTAGCATTTTCATTACTTGCGGAATGCCACCAGCTTTGTGCAAATCTGTAGCGACATATTTACCACTTGGTTTCAAATCACACAAAACGGGAACGCGGGCGCGGATAGTTTCAAAGTCGTCTATGGTTAACTCTACATCAGCGGCGCGAGCGATCGCTAAAAAGTGCAGCACTGCATTGGTGGAACCACCCACGGCCATAATCACAGAGATGGCATTCTCTATAGATTTGCGGGTGATAATTTGACGAGGCAAGATTTGTTTACGAATGGCTTCGACTAACACAAATGCTGATTTTTCCGTGCTGTCGGCTTTTTCGGCATCTTCCGCCGCCATTGTCGAGGAATAGGGCAAACTCATCCCCAGCGCTTCAAATGCTGAAGACATGGTGTTAGCTGTGAACATTCCCCCACAGGAACCAGCACCCGGACAAGCCCGACCTTCAACTTCTAATAATTCTTTTTCGTCTATTTTTCCAGCACTGTATTGACCAACAGCTTCAAAAGAACTGACAACAGTTAAATCGCGTCCGTTGTAATGACCGGGTTTAATTGTGCCACCGTAAACAAAGATAGCCGGGATATTCATCCGGGCCATTGCAATCATTGCTCCTGGCATATTTTTATCACAACCGCCAATCGCCAGCACACCATCCATACTTTGTCCAGTACAGGCGGTTTCAATGGAATCAGCAATCACTTCCCGCGACACTAAGGAATATTTCATCCCTTCAGTTCCCATCGAAATCCCATCGCTAATGGTAATGGTGCCGAACACTTGCGGCATCGCCCCGGCAGTTTTAATACCAACTTCTGCCCTTTGTGCCAGTTGATTGATTCCCATATTACAGGGAGTGATCGTACTATAGCCATTGGCAATACCGACAATGGCTTTGTTGAAATCTTCATCTTTAAAACCAACTGCACGCAGCATAGCTCGATTAGGCGATCGCTGCACTCCTTGCGTCACTACTTGGCTTCTCAAATTCTCCGACATCTTTTTTCCTTCTGTGCCATCATCGCAACTGTTGCGATTGTATTACCTGATGATTTTCTCATGCCTGGGCGGTGCGATCGAATATGAGTAATTCTCTATGTTTCACCGTGTCTTTTGGTCAGCCCTAATTAGAATAAATCTTCATCTAAACGTTTGTGTAAAATAGGGATGATTTTTGTATGTTAGACATCTAGAGTGCCGGAAATAAATACTAGTATAGAATTGCGTAAAAAAACATACCATTTCAAATAGCGCAAGAGCTTGGAATATAATTCTTTTGACTTTTGACTTCTGCTTTGCGGTACTACGGATAGCGATATGGATTTAAATATGAAAAAAAGTCATTGCCCCAAGCTGAGGCTCTGACTTTCCAACGTTTATAGCTTAGTATATTGATATTGATTCCGGTGCAAAGTTGAAGACACTCTAACTTTGCACTAGAGTTATTCTTCAAAATTATATCTGCCTTGAAAATAGTGACTAGGGACTGAGGACTGGGAAAAAGATATTTTCATTCTCTAGTGCCTTCTGCCTTCTCCCAAGGGGAGACGCCAAAAGCGATCTGCCTGCTGCCTTATTTTCAAGGCAGGAATATTAAATTAAAGAATGAGGTCAGTTGACACTACTTGTGGTGATCCTATAAGCCGAATTTGAAACTCAGCCGACCGATCCCCATCAATGCTACCTTCGAGAATACCTCCTGAATAACGGATTTGGCCGGGTGCGGAGAATTGGGCACTCCCAATGAAAGTGAAAGCTTGGTTGCCCCCAATAGTGGAGTTGGCATCGATAGTAAATAGATCAATTCGATCGCCTGCCAAGGTACCATTTCCACGAAAGTCAGCGATTATGTCGCGTGACGAAAGTGGACTATCAGAAATTGAGTTGTACTTGAAAATATCATTACCCGATCCTCCAGTGAGAGTATCCTTTCCACTACCGCCGGTCAGGACATCATTTCCATCACCGCCGATAAGATTATCACTCCCAGTACCGCCAGTGAGGATATCGTTGCCAGTACCCCCATTCAGCCTATCGTTGCCACCACCACCGTTAAGAGTATCGTTACCTGCATTACCAAAGAGGCTATCATTGCCATTACCAGCGTTAAGTAAACTGTTGCCACTACCACCTATAAGGGTACCGTTGCCACCACTAACATTAACGTTATCGGTCTGACCATTATTGCTACTACTGCTACTGCTACTAGAGCTGGCTCTAACACTGCCGCTACCGGAAGAAATTGATATTGAAGTTGCCATTGATGAGTTTCTCCTAAACTTAGAGGCGGAAAAAATTACGTCTTTACTTCCCCATTATAAAACGGCATTGCTGATTAAGAGTATGAATTTGATTTCCTTCAAATGCATAAAGTAAACAATTTCAAACATGGAATTTGGGGATTTTATACTTTCATTCAGTAATGTTGACAAAACTAGGTCAAAAGATCAAGAGTCCGAATATATTCTTGAATAAAGCTGATTGGAACAGGTCTTTAGTATTAAGTTTGAATATTTGAGAATATTTGAGAATATTTAAGAAGTACTAGATGTATTTTATGAGGTTTACATCAATATCTTACAAAAAATCATCTGATGTCCTTGTACCTTATGTTTTCAGTTGTTGCAGTTGGGAAATACTAAGGAATAAGTAGATTTTTTATCTACGTAATTATATAGGCTTTAGAATCTTATTACTGTATTTATAATAACAATACATAGTAGCATCATCCAGCCGACTTTTTTATAAATAGAAAAATGAGTAATTAACTTTTTTATTCTCTGGTCAAAATAAAATCGTAACCCTTTATAGAGATAGAGTTAGTTTTGCATATTGATGTTTGTTTAGCGGTTTCTGTAGTTATATATAACAAATAATTGCCAATAAGTTAAAAGCTTTGTTAGACGAATGACACAAAGAAAAGCCTAAAAATTTATGTAACTTGAATTCGTTCCCAGTCTTAAGACGGGAAATGTATTTCGAGAGGGCTGCTGTCTCTGGTAAAGTCACTGGAGGCAGAGCCTCCCCAGATTGGGACTGTATTTTAACTTAGTGCCATTCTCTTGTTAGACCAGTGCGTAGGCGTAGCCCGCACTTCGACTTGGCTCAGCGACCATCGTAGACATCGCTGCCTTCCTAGCGTTACATTTTGCTATTGTGGCATCATCACAACTGTTGCGATTGCATTAACAGATTTTCTCATGCATACGCGGCACGATCAAACCTTGGCAAGCATTGGTAATTTTCTATTTTTAGATGTGCTTCTGTTAGGTGCAGTTGATATAAGCAACTTTGTTAGTATTTAGATGTTTGACAGGTTAAAGCTTAGTGAATTTTCTCACAGTTGGAGTATGTTTGGGTTTGCACCTAAATTATTCTTCAATATTAGACTTCTTGTATAAATCATAAATAAGAACCCCACTCCTAAGCGCTTGCTCTTAGAAGTAGGGTGTTGAGCGCTTTTGCAAGAGGTTTATTAGATTAGAGGATAATGTCGTTTGCCACTAGTGATGGTGCTCCTGTCAGTCCAATCTCAAACTCAGCTGACAGATCCCCATCTGTGTTAGCTTGAAGAATACCTGCTGAATAACGAACCTGACGGGCTGCTGAGAATGCGGTAGAACCTATAAAAAGGAAGGCTTGGTTGCCCGCTACACTGGAGTTAGCATCAATGTTAGATAGATTGATTTGATCGCCTGTAAAGATACCGTTTCCAGCGAAGTCAGCGATAACATCTCGTGACAAACCAGTAGGGCTATCTGAAACTGAATTGAAATCGAAAATATCGTTGCCAGCACCGCCAGTAAGAGAATCAGTCCCAGCACCGCCAGTGAGGATATCGCCGCCAGCACCCCCATTTAGGGTATCGTTGCCAGCATTACCGTTCAGGATATCACTGCCAGCATTACCGTTCAGGATATCACTGCCAGCATTACCGTTAAGGGTATCGCTGCCAGCATTACCGTTAAGGATATCGCTGCCAGCACCCCCATCTAGACTATCGTCGCCGGCATTGCCGTTAAGGATATCGCTGCCAGCACCCCCATTTAAGATATCGTCGCCGACGTTCCCGTTAAGGATATCGCTGCCAGCACCCCCATTTAGGGCAGGGCGAAAGATTAGTGGGGAACCGTTGATGGTATTGTTGTCATTAAAATTGGTACCGTTGATAATTGCCATTAGTAAGGTTCTCCTGAACTTAGTGGGTAAAAAATAACCTCGTCACTTTCCTATCAGAAAACGGTGTTGCTGATTAAGAGTATGAATTTGGTTTCCCCCAAAGGTGTAAAGGAAACAGTTTTAAATATTGAATTTTGAAATTTCACGCTTTCATTCAGCAACACCAAGAAAACAACGCAAAGAAATAACGAGTGCAAAGAGATAACTCAACCGCACCTGATTGGAACAGGTCTTTGCTGTTAAGTTTGAAGATTTAGCAAGCACTAGATGTATTGATGATCTGGCATCAAAATTATGCCAAGAGTAATCTGATGTCCTTATATCTTTACTAGTTGTAGTAGTAGGCTGCTATGAAACAAGCAAATTTCCTCCTACAGAAGCGCATAGTTTTTATAACGTTCTGATTTTATTCAGAATCACAAGACTATACTATTACTTTCAACCCTAGTTTTTTCTATCTATAAGAAAGAGTGATTAGTGTTATTTTATTCCTCTCACTAAAACAAAATCTGAAACCTTTGTTCAGATAGGGTTGGTTTTGCTTTTTGAGATTTATTTGGTGATTTATTTAGTTATGTATAAGAAATTAATTGCCAATAACTTAAAAACCTTGTTAACCAGTGCGTAGGCGTAGCCCGCACTTCGACTTGGCTCAGTGACCATCGTAGACATCGCTACATCCCTTGCGTTACAATCTGCCTTCTCAAATTCTCTGATATCTTTTTCATTAGGTGGCATCATCGGAACTGTTGCAATTGTATTACCTGATTTTCTGATCTATAGGCGTCGCAATTTAATAACTATAAACTATCAGACAGACAAGCTCAACTTATCTCTAATTAGTGACTATTCAATTATTAAAATTCTGCATTCTGGCTTATTTTAAAGGCAGATAATATTAAATTAAAGGATAATGTCGCTTTCCACTAGTTGTGACGCTCCTGCAAGCCTAATTTCAAACTCAGCCGACAGATCCCCATCATTGCTACCTTGGAGAATACCTCCTGAATAACGGATTTGACTAATTGGAGAGAAGGCGCGACTCCCAATGAAAGTGAAAGATCGTATTGTTGCTATCACCGATGTTAATCGTATTGCTTCCCTTTTCACCAGTAATTGTATCGTCACCAGATCCGGCATTAACCGTGTCCTTCCCCACGGCGGCTTGAATCCTATCGTTGCCAGCTCCGTTTTATAAATCAAAAAAGTGGCATTCATTTATAAGCACTGAATACCACTTTGTATTTATCAAAACTCCTGATGACGGAGATATTTTAACGAGGTAGAGGTATTTCCATAACGGCCACTGCTCCAGCGATCGCACTGGCGCAAAGGGAAGTAATTGCTGTCCCAAATATCCACCACGCAGCATTTGCAACGGTTTTCTTGGTTTCTTCGGCTTGCTTTTTAGCTTGCTCTTGAATCGCTTTCAAGCGTTTTTGAGTTTCTTTCTGGATGCGTTCGGCTCGTTGCAATACGCCATCCCGCGCCGCTTCGATTTGGTTAATAATGCGGTTAGCGTCCGCCTCGGAAATATCTTCACGAGAACTCAATACAGCAACTAAGGTGTCACGATCGAATTGACTGAGGCGATCGCGCAATGCTTCAAATCCAGCTTGGGGATCGTCGAACACTTTCGTGAAGTCTTGCTTAATCCCTTCATAGTCGAGTTCGGAACGATTCAGGGAGTTGAGATAGTTGCGAACTTTGGCAAAAACTCCATCTAGCACTGATTGCACTCTCTGCTGAATCTGTTGGAATTGTTCAACAATCGAGCTGCGAACAGAATCAATTTGATCGACAATTCGGTTAGCTTCCTCTTCTGAGATATCCTCACGTTGGGATAATAGCGCCACAATTGTCGAACGGTCAAATTTCGCGGCGCGATCGCTTAAATTGCCAATTCCAGCACGGGGAGAAGACAGCAACAATTGTAAATCGCGTTTGATTCCTTCAGGGTTGAGTTCTTCTTTGTTGGTATTACGCAGATATTCTTCGAGATTGGCTTCAAAATCTAAAGCTTGTTGAGTGGTACGCTTCGCTAAACGTCGTGGCGCTCTCAGGATATCACCAATGGCATCTTGAGCGCGATCAATAATCTGATTAACCTGCTCTTGGCTCAAGTCGCCGCGTTGACTCACGAGTTTAACCAAAGTTTCTCGATCGACATTAGACAAGCGATCGCGCAGTGCTAAGGCTCCAGCTTGAGGATCGTCGAGTAATTTTTCCAAATCGGCTCTGATACCTTCTGGATTAAGTTCTTCCAAGTTGGTATTGCGGAGATATTCGGCGATCGCTTTTGTAGTTTTTTCGTACTGTTCTTTCGCCTGTTGTGGTACTTGCAAAATACTATCTCGGACTGCTTCGAGCTGATCGAGAGTTTGGTTTATCTGTTCTTCGCTCAAATCTTGACGCTGACTGAGCAATTGTACTAGTGTATCGCGGTCAAATTGCGACAAGCGCGATCGTAATAGGCTGATTCCGGCTTGGGGATCGTCTAGTAAAATTCTAAACTCACGTTTGATAGCTTCAGGATTAAGTTCGTCTTTGTTAGTATTTTGCAGATATTCTTCAACTCTTTGGCGCAGTTCATCGGCTTTCGCTTTTGCTTGCTCTTGCAATTCTCTAGTACGATTCAAGAAATTATCGCGGTTGCGTTCGAGTTGACTAACAATATTATTAGCTTCCTCTTCGCTGATATCTTGACGCTGTTGAAGCAGTTGTACATAAGTATCGCGGTCAAATTGCCCGAAGCGGCTACTTAAATCTTCAAACCCAGTTTCTGGATCTTCCACCAATCTTGAAAAATCTCGTTCAATACCTTCAGGATTGAGTTCTTCTTTACCCGTTGAACGCAGATAATCTTCGATGCGGCTGCGGAAATCTTGCCCTTGTTCTCGTGCTTGGGCCTGTTTGACAGTTTCTAGAACTTCCAGGCGATCGCTTTCCATTTGTTCGGAAATCTCTTTCACCCTGGCTTCACTAAGATCGTCTCGCTGCTTCAGCAAATTAGTGAAAAATTCTTGATTGATTTCTTCCAACTCTCGTCTTACAGTTGTCGGATCTGCATTCACGTCATAGATGACTTCTTTAAATTCATCTACTAACGTAATTCGGTTAAAGTGCCAAGGAAACGAATGTAATATGTAGTCTTCTACATCTGTCTTAATCGTGTTTTCCTGTGATATTGGCAATTTAGCAGATACTTGCTCAGTTGCTTCCTCTCTAAACTTTTGAAGTTGTTCTGTGATTTGCTCGACATCGACATCTTGAACTTTTTCTTTCAACTTTTGCAACTGAGTTGTAATTTTGTTCACATCGATATTAGAAAGGTTTACCCGTTCCATAACTACTGGTGCAGCGGCACTCAAGCCATACCTAATAGCTTGCTTGATTACACCATTGCCATTACCGCCTCCGATTGTAACCAGTTCTTGAAGCCGTTCACCCAATTGCTCAGAATTAAGTTCTTCAGGAGTAGCAGACTTGAGTAAATTAATTACTTGCTCTGTGGGATTTTTGCGATTTAAAGCTTGTTGCCATGCACCTTCAAATTGGTCAGCAATGTTATTGATATCTTCTTTAGATAAATTGCCACTGCTGCTGATTAAATCAACAAATGTTTGGCGGTTAATGTTTTGCAATAGGTCGCTGTTAGCAACAGATTGTAAATCTGTATCTTTAAGCAACTGGTCAAATTGACTCCGAATTTCTTTAATATCCAGCCTTGGGAATTGTAGAGAACCTAAAGAACTTTGAAGCGTATTTCTAATCCCTTCCGAATCAAAACCTGAAGTTAATTCTCGCCGGACTGCGGCTGTAATATCTTCAGCAGTAGAAACTAACTGTTTTTTCGCAGTATTAGCACCGATACCAGCAGTTGCCGTGCCCATCAGAGCTTGAAAACCAGAAGTCACAGTATTAGATATAGAACCAATTAAAGAACCTACTGCTGATGAACCCAACCAAATTACTAGTGAAAAATAGGTAGACCAAATGACTACACCAATAATTGATCCTAAAAATGCGCTTTCGATTAAGCTAAGTTTTACTGCTAAAAAACAAGCAATAAATAACGCGATGCTAACGGTTATTAATGCCCAAGCACCAATCTTAGCTTGACCTTTACGAATTGTCTTACCCAAACCTTCAGACTCATCATCAGAATCTGAGCCAATTTCCCAAGATGAAATTCCGACAGCAACTGAAAAGTTTGTCAATAATAATTGAAAGGCAAATGCCATCAAAACCCCAGCTAGCAGTGCTACCAACAACTTAGGCCCAGAAAAAACAACTGACGCTTCTTCTGGAGTTAGTACTTCTTGGGCTAAAGTTATTGGTTCTAATCCAAAAAGTAGCCGATTCCATCCCAAAATAGTTAAAACACCTTGAAACATAGGATTTCCTCACTTCTATTCAATTAAATATCCATTTATAAAATGGTCTATTTATCAGATTAATTATTATTTATGTAAGCTGGCACTTTCTCAGGTAATAGGTTGAGTTACCAAAAGTCGTATTTAAAAAAGTAAAATAAAGTAAATATTCTTCTCAATTTTTACTGAAATAAAGTAATGTATTGTTTATGATTTATTTAAGGTTTTTTTAAAGAAAATTAGGTTATTTTAGTCAAAACTTTCCTTAAAAGTAAATCTGCTAAAAATGTATCTACCGATATAGCTAGTTTCGACCAGGTGAGTTACAGTAGCCAACGTTAAAAACTAATATTTATCTAGTATCAATTTTTATTAGGATATTTGAAAAAGTTGAATAATTTTTATATAAACTTTAGAAAATAAAATATATTTTCTAGTTGAGATTTAGTTATTAACTTTAGATAAAACCACCTATGTCTAATGATAGAGGTAAAAATTCTTCCAAGCGATTGATGAAAACTAAATAAAAAAATGTATTAATAAAGCTTATTAGGAGCTATGAATTAGTGAATAATTGATTTGGCTGAGGAGAAAGAATAATGGTAGTAGGTCTACATAAACGTGCTGTAGGTGTATTTTCTCATCGTCGAGATGTTGAACATGCTCTACATGAATTAAAAAAAGTCGGCTTTGACATGAATAGAGTTTCTGTCATTACCCAAGATGGAGATAGAGATGATATCGCTGGTGCAGATGTGAGCGATCGCGTAGGCGATCAATCTGACGAAGGTGCTAAAGTTGGAGCAGCTACAGGCGGTGCTTTGGGCGGATTGGCTGGCTTATTAGTCGGTCTTGGCACTTTAGCAATTCCTGGAATCGGGCCAATTATGTTGGCTGGAGCCGCAGCAACTACCCTAGCTACAACTCTCGCTGGCGCTGGTATTGGTGCAGTAGCTGGTAGTTTGCTTGGTGCATTAATTGGTTTAGGAATTCCTGAAGAACGAGCCAAAGTTTACGACGAACGTGTTAAACGAGGACATTATTTAGTCATTCTCGATGGTACAGAGGCAGAAATACTTAGAGCAGAAGCAATTTTAAATCATCAGGGTGTGGAAGAGTTTGGCATTTACGACCACCCAGATGCGACAAATGCAACCACTGGTTATGTGACTCCAACTTCTACTGCTGGTCATAGTGGTGTTGCAAAACGCGCGATCGGGGTATATTCTCATCGTCGAGATGCTGAAGTAGCAATTACAGATTTACGAGATGCAGGTTTTTCCTTGAATCAAGTCTCCATTATTGCCAAAGATGCGAACGGTCATGGGATCGGTGGTGTAGATGTAGACAAAAATGTTGGTAGTGGTAATAAAGCAGATGATGGTGCAAAAACTGGAGCCGCGACAGGTGGTGTTTTAGGCGGCTTGACTGGCTTACTAGTTGGGCTGGGGAGTTTAGCAATTCCAGGAATTGGGCCCGTGATTGCCGGTGGCGCAGTTGCAACAGCTTTGGCGACGACATTAGCTGGTGGTGCGATCGGTGCAGCAGCTGGTAGTATCGTTGGCGCACTCGTTGGCTTAGGAATTCCCGAAGACAAGGCACGAGTATATAGCGATCGCTTCCAAAGAGGCGACTACTTAGTAATTATTGATGGCACGGAAGCTGAAATCCGCCAAGCTGAAGCGATTCTCAAACATCGAGGTATTGAAGAATTTGCAATCTATGATGCCACTGAAATCAGTGAACATCGCCCAGGTTCCGACCGGGTAACGCATCATGACGCAGCAGTAGTCGATCCCATTCGCCCCAATTACTCAACAGAGCCTCATAGAAACGATCCTGCTGTAGTTATTGTTGATCGTCGTGATGAAGTACTTTAACCTAAAGTAATTTTCACTCACATCAATTAGACAAAATTGCAGGAGCAATAATTTGAAAACTTTGCTCCTGACTAAAAAACCTTGCTCTTCACTTTTGCCGAAAGTATCAACAAATTTCACTTTCTGATTCAGATTTAAACCAATGAAAAAACTAACCCCCTTCGTAATTAGTTGCCTTTTAGTTTTTGGTGTTGCTGCTTGTGATAACGCTTCTAAAACAAGTGAATCTGCACCCAATAATCCTAATGAGGCTCCCCAAGCACCGAGTGCAAAAACTACAGAAGCTTCCCAAAAAGACGCACAAAGTGAAGTTCGTAGAAGACAACTCAATGAGGATATTCGCGCCCGCGAACAGCGTAATAATGTCACTGGTGGGGATACAAAAAGAGATCCAAGTGACTTAGCAAGTCAAGTTCGCTCCAAGTTAGAGGCTAATATCCCCAAAGGTCAGCTAACAGTTAATGCCGCCGACGGTGGTGTTGTAACTGTCGCCGGAACTGTCACTAATCAGCAAGAGTTAGGTAAAATTGAAAGATTAGCTAAGGAAATTAAAGGTGTTAACAGTGTAGTTGTAAAAGCAACTGTTTCCACAGTAACTAACTAAAGCAGTTAACAACATCAAGTGAGTAGGTAGGCGTAAAGAGATGTAAAGACATTTAAATGCTCCTGCTCGGTCTTAGTGGTCAGTAATAAGTTTAACTGACCACTAATAATTGACAACTGACAACCTTAATAACTATATTTATTGATGCTCAGTTCAGTTATACAAAGTCTTGTAGTTACCAAACATAAAAACTATGGAAACCGAACAACAGCAACGTGAATCCATCAATGCTTCCTTATCACAAGGTACGCTAGCACTTGAAGGTACTGATACTGCAAACTTGCCAAAGTTACCGCCAGCACCTGAACCTGAATCTCAATGGCAGCAAATTAGCAGGCAAATTTCTCAATTTTTAGAGCAACTGCCGCAATACTTAAGTGACTTTTTTCGGGACTATAAGCAGCCTTTAATAACCGTTGCTTTAATTTTGGCAGCGATTGTTACAGTTAGAATAGTACTAACGGTACTAGCTGCAATCAATGATATTCCCCTACTCTCACCACTTTTTGAGTTAGTTGGAATTAGTTACACCAGTTGGTTTGTTTTCCGTTATTTACTGAAGGCTTCAACTCGCCAAGAATTAGCCGATGAAATTCAATCACTGAAAAACCAATTCGTGGGTGAGTAAATTTACTAAGCATTAAACTAGGATTTACACGGGCAAATAGAATTCACAGCTACACATACTCACGTCTGTCTCTACGGGCTGGGGACAGCCTTGTATAGTTGCAGATTCTAATTGCCCTTTTAATTTTAAGTTGACTTTAATAAAATCCTTATTTTACCAACAAATGTAAAATAACGGTATTTAATCGAATTTTATTTTAGTCTTTTGGATACATCAAAAGATAGAGAACATAACATTATTTTAATTTTAAGTCACTTCTCAAGATAGTAGGCCAGCGATAAAAAACAGCCTAATCTAGTTTTTGTAAGTTATTTAATACATTCTTTAACGAGGACATAAATTATGGCTAATGAAGCAGTTAAGAGAGATACAGATTCATCCGATAGAGCGGAAGTCGATACATACGATCGCGGCATTATCCCTGCTGAAACCGCCGCTAGAATGGAAAGAGAAGGAGATCGTTACAAAACCCGCCCCACAGAAGAACGGGAAGCAGATGCACCTACCGATGATCAAACCGATTCAGGAAGTGTCCGCACCACTGATGGCTATACCGTGGACAAAGAAGGTTTGTTAAATAACTATGCAGTTGAACCAGAAATGTACTACGAAGAACCCGGTGATGCGCGCCAGCAAGCGGCAGAAGATACGGAAGAACGTATTGAAGAACTTGGAGAAATTAATCAGGACGAGGAAGGCAAGTTGACAGATAAGGGTGATAGGCGCGGTAGAGGCCCAGGAGTAGTTTAATTAACAACTTCCTCTTGCTGGGTGCAATTACACGTAAAAAGGCTAAATAGGTGGTTTCTAGAGACGCAATTATTGCGTCTCTAATTTTATGGGCGAATAAAGCCCAACCTGACATATCAGAATTTTTTAGCTTTTGATACATTGGGCTTGTAATAACTTGTGGTAGCCCATGTTAGAAGAAAAGCCCTTAGTTATCACTAAAGAAGATGATTTATTCCCGCTATTCCCACGTTTACCAATTCTCACAAGTCTTGAAGCAGGTTGGCACGGTGCTTCATTTGGATATATGTGTCAACCTGCTTATGAATTTCCTGAAGTTTGCACTCCCTTGTGGCACTCTCTTGTCATTTTCACTCATGGAGCGCGGGTAATTCACGCTGAACGGAAAATGGATGGACGCAAGCGCCATGACGCTGTAGTTGGAGGGGATATTATGATTACTCCCGTTAACGTCGGGCATCAGGCGACTTGGGATGCTGAAGGGGACTTTATTTTACTTGCTATTGAACCACAGATTTTTGCTTGTGCAGTTGACGAAACAACAGATGCTAAACAGATTCAGCTTTTGCCGCACTTTGCCACACCCGATCCCCTAATTTATCAAATAGGGCTAGCACTAAAAGGCATTTTGGAAAGTGATCCTCTAGGGAGCCGTCTTTACGCAGAGACGATGGTAAATGCCTTATCAGTACATCTGATGCAACACTATTGCACGCGCAAACCGATATTAAAAACATATAAAAATGGTTTACCACGTCGTCAATTACAGCAAGTTATAGACTACATTCACGAACATCTTGACCAAAATTTAGGTTTAGCAGAGTTGGCGGCGTTACTACCAATGAGTTCCCATTATTTTTCCCAGCTTTTCAAACAATCTACGGGGATGACTCCTCATAAATATATAATTTACTGTCGCGTGAAACGTGCCCAGGAACTATTACTGAAGGGGAAAATGACAATAGCTGAAATTGCAAATTCAGTTGGTTTTACTAGCCAAAGCCATCTAAATTTTCACTGTAAGCGACTAACGGGTGTAACTCCTAAAGCTATTCAACAAAGATAGGATAAATCTGCAAAAAATCGGACGATTTTGCAAGACTCTAGCCCGTAAATTCTCTAAAATTTTCAAAAACAGTATCTTGTTCCGAAATATTAGAGATTAGGGAAACTTTTTACTTATGGGCAGAATTGAAACCAAGACTGAGCCAATGGTGATTAACTTTGGCCCCCATCATCCTTCTATGCATGGGTGCTTTCGGATTGTTGTCACCTTGGATGGCGAAGATGTGATGGACTGTGAACCTGTCATCGGCTACCTGCACCGAGGTATGGAAAAAATTGCTGAAAACCGTACCAATATTATGTATGTACCTTACGTGAGCCGATGGGATTACTATGGCGGGATGTTTAATGAAGCTGTGACGGTGAATGCTGTCGAGAAACTGGCAAATGTTTCTATCCCCAAACGTGCTAGCTATATTCGGGTAATCATGCTGGAGTTAGCCAGAATTGTCAACCATTTGCTGTGGTTGGGGCCTTTTGTGGGAGACACTGGCGCACAAACTCCCATATTTTACACTTTGCGCGATCGCGAAATGATTCTCGATTTATTTGAAGCTGCTACAGGCTACCGAATGGTCAACAATAATTATTTTCGCATCGGCGGTGTTGCTGTTGACCTTCCTTACGGCTGGGTGGATAAATGCGAAGAATTTTGTAACTACTTTGCACCAAAGATTGATGAGTATGAAAGACTAATTACCAATAATCCCATTTTTCGCCGACGAGTTGAGGGTGTAGGTGTTTTAAGTCGCGAAGATGCGATTAATTGGGGAATTTCTGGCCCGATGCTACGCGCTTCTGGGGTAAAGTGGGATTTACGAAAGGTTGACCACTACGAATGCTACGACGATTTTAACTGGGAAATACAATGGAATACAGCAGGAGATTGTTTTGCCAGGTATATCGTCAGAATTGGAGAAATGCGTGAGTCAGTCAAGATTATTCAACAAGCACTGAAGGGATTACCTGGTGGTGCATACGAAAATTTAGAAGCTCAACGTATGGTAGCAGGTTATAAATCTGAGTGGAACGGGTTTGATTACCAATTCATTGCCAAAAAAGTTGCACCCACATTTAAAATTCCTCAAGGTGAAAATTATGTCCGTGTAGAGTCAGGAAGAGGAGAATTAGGAGTCTATATTATTGGAGACGATCGCATTTTTCCTTGGCGTTGGAAAATTCGTCCAGCCGATTTCAATAATTTACAAGTTTTACCTCAGTTAATCAAAGGTCAAAAAGTAGCAGATATTTTCGTCATCTTGGGAAGTATTGATGTTGTGATGGGATCGGTAGATCGGTGAGTGGGGAGTGGGGAGTGGGGAGCAGGGGAGCAGGGGAGCAGGGGAGACAAGGGGAGAAGTAGTAAGTCTTTCCTCTCTGCCCCTTTTGCCCAATGCCCATTCCTTAAATGATTAGTGGTTCAAGTTCACGATTATGCCATTGCCGCTGATACCATTCGGTAACTAAAGGACGAACAATAAACTTGGGCTGTTTATCGCCTTTAACGTCAATACGTAAACCTGAATAAGGTCGCCGTTTCTGAGAACCTTGACCGTCGCGACCGATGAAAAGGTGCGATCGCGCTACTAATCTATTTTCATTCCCAAAAGTCTCCATTAAATCTGCTCCCTCTATTCGCTGGCGTCGCAAACTAAACCCGCTACCGCCACAAACAATCCAGTGGATATGAGAATCAGCGTGTCCCGTATCCATCGTTTCTAGGTGTTCCAAGCAGTGTGCGTGACCGTTTATTACCAAATCCACCAAAGGACGACCCTGATTTAAGGAACCGATTTCTTTAGCTACCGCATCCAGCACGTTACGCAAGCGATCGCGAACGATTAGAGTTTGTGCTTGTTGCCACTTCGTCGCCTCAGTTACATAAGGAGGATGATGGAAATAAATTATCCTTCCCCGAACTTCAGAATTATTCCAAGATTCAATTAATCTGTGCTTGAGCCAATCGAGTTGTTCAGTGTCAGTCAGTGTTGTTTTATTAGTAGCTAGTTGCTTGTCAATATCAACAATAATTTCTTCAATTTGTGACAGCTTGGCATGGAAGTCGTCTAATTGATCGGCTTCATTAGGGTTTTCCGGGCGAAGTTTGGCTGAGGTTTCAATAATTTGCTGCTTTTCTTGCTCTAAATCTTCACGGCGTTTTTCTAAGAGTTTGCGATCGGCATCACCTTTTCTTGTTTTCGGCAGCGGTGGTGGATCGTTGAATGTATTAGAATCCAAAGCAAAGAAATCAATACCGCCATAACGAAAAGTGTAATAGCGATTGGGAAGGCGGGTAAAGTGCCCAGGTTGATATGAAAGACAACGACCTGTATCTGTCTTGGCTGTATAATACTGATCTAAGTGACTGGCTAACTCTCCTGGAAGCTGAAACGCCTGAAGATAGTCGAGAAATGCCTTTGCGTAAGCGTCACCGCATCCTGAGCCATGCAAGCCTACATCTAGGTCTAACCGCGATCGCAACAGGTGACGAATGGGTAATGTTGTTAGAGATGCCAAGGTCAATAAAATCGGTAAGTTATAGTAATCGTGATTTCCCGGCACAGGTAAAATAGGCAGCTTAAAAACCATCTGGTCATAAGCAATCCGTTTGCGATGCTCTGTGCCAGAGATAAACTCTCGGTAAGGCTCAATAAAGTTTTGCTGGTAATATTCACTCGATCCTACTAAATAGATCACATCCCCCGTATGCAGCATAAACCGGGATTCGTTGTGATGGGGCAGCATAAGTTCAGCCACTTGTCGCTGAGGATTGTGTCCCCGGTGCCTGCCGGAACCACTATCACCTATGACTAAAAATGAGAACTCAGAATTGTCTGTTTGACCATCTTCCAAAACCAGCCGAGTTTGGTCGATATCCCGTTCCACAATTAACGGATCTTGCCACCGCACCCGCTGATTCATTTTCCGAATTTTCTTAGCGATCGCTGGATCAGATACAAGTTTCAATGCAACCTACTCCTGAGTTTTCAATTGAAGGGGAGCAGGAGAATGAGGGCAGGGGAGCAGGGGAGCAGAGGAAGTTGCAGTAAATTTTTCCCCTCTGCCCCTCTGCCCCTCTGCACCTCTGCCTCTTATGCCCCATACCCATACCCTCATTCTTCTGCTGTGTCTTTTATCTCAATAGTCAGATTAGGGAGTCCCTCTAGTTTTTCGGTCGGCTCAACTTCTTCTACTAATGGCACAAAAATTATTAAGCCTGCTGGTACACACTTAATTTCTACAGGTGTTGTGCCGACTATTTCACCATCTAGAACAACTTTTTGTGGTGGCTCAGTGGTAATTTTAAATTGTTTCGCTCGCAGGAAACCAATATCATCTCGTTCAACGGCGTTACCTGTGGAAGCCGTTTGAAATAGATGAAATGTGGCAGCGATCGCTCCTGCCCTGTTAGCTGGAGCTACAATCGTTAAATCTAGTAACCCATCATCATAAATCAGACCTGCTGGGCCTTGAGCCAAAACAGAAGTGGGAGGTGCGGCGTTTGCTACTGTTACCGCACAGGCACTAGTTTTAATTATCCTATCTTCAGTTTCAATTTCAACATCAAAGTTATGTAAGCTTCTTAATTGCTGGATTCCTGCCAAAACATAGGCCATCATCCCAAAGCGATTCTTGGCGTCTCGGTCTGCCAATTCTACAGTGTCAGCTTCAAAGCCAATACCTGCCAAAAGTACCATTGGGCGATCGTTGCAATAGGCTACATCTACATGGGTGGTTGCTCCCTGCAAAATTGTTTGACACGCACCTGCGATCGTGTCAGGAATTCCTAAAGCTGTGGCAAAAGCGTTCGCTGTCCCTCTGGAAATGATCCCAAATGGGATATCAGTTCCCACTAAAGCCGCCGCCGCTATTGAGAGAGTACCATCTCCCCCAGAAGCAATGATTGCATCTACTCCTCGCTCTACAGCTTGATATGCCAGTTGGTCGGCATCGATTTCTTCAGTTGTAAAATAAATATCTAGATCGATCTCTGGCTCTAATATTGCCCGAATTTCTGCTAGCTCTGTCTCTGGGTCGCCCTGACCCGCAACAGGATTGAAGATCAGACAGGCGGAACGATTCATAACGTATAATAACTAAGCTTGGATAACTAATGAAGATAACAAATTATTCTTAGCATTCCTGGAAATTTTCAACTTCCCTTTTGGGGCTGAGTTTTTTAGATATATTGAATTGACCAAGTTCAGTGCGATGTGTGATCGCATCATACACCAAGAAAAGGCAAGAATCTTTAAAACCTTCCCAATGAAGTCTATTTTTAGTCGTTTGCTTCAAAAGACTCACTCAACTACAAAGGTATTTGGTTAGTCGGTAGAAAAATTTAAAGCCATCATCAGAATTGTATATAGACAGGTTTTAGGAAATTCCTATATTATGGGAAGTGAGCAAATTACTGTTCTTGAGTCGTAGTTTCAGCAAAGTGAAATCAGCGATCGCAAGTTTATCTGTTTAGTAGCGAAATTTGAGTTGTATCGTTGCCTATTTTTAGGAGTTGCCATTGTTATCGGGCAATTTGATTGAACTTTAAGCATCTTTTAAGTTGCGCTCCCATCAATGCGTAAATCCAGCTAACATCTCTATGAATCAGACAAGTTGCTTAAGCAATTTATTAAAGGTAGACAAAGTTCCACTATAGGCTACCAGTAGAATATCTCAGTTAATCTTGAGGGTTTGTAGTAAGCACTTTAGTGCTTAGAAAATAAGGACTGAAGTCCTTACTACGAACTTAAATTTGACATACTACTAGTCAGTTTTGCTGCAATTACAAATCAAATGGCTAATAACTGGGGATACGGGAGACAAAAGCAAAATTAAATGCCTTTCAGGAATGCTGAGTTGGGAATCTTCAGAACTCAGTACTGACTCAACGCCTCGCTAACGGAACTGTTTTGCCTCATACATAATTCCCAATCCCTGCAAATTTATAGCTCTAATATGCCTATTCCTTTGTTAAGCTATTCCCCCTCATCTCGAAATCATCGTGTATCTGGATATGAGATTCTTGGCGACGAGCAACCTAGAATTTATACAGCTGAATATCTGCAATTATCACTAGAAATGGATGCCTTGATTAAGGCAGCCTATCGCCAGATTTTCCACGAACAACAGATGCTAGATAGCAACCGCCAAATCTGTCTAGAATCCCAACTGAGAACTGGTCAAATTACAGTCAGGGATTTCATTCGAGGATTAGCAATATCTGATGCATTTCGGCGACTCAATTACGAAAGCAACAACAATTACCGCTTTGTGCAGATATGCGTACAGCGCTTATTGGGTCGTGAGGTTTACAATGAACGCGAAAAACTAGCCTGGTCGATTGTGCTAGCTAGTAAAGGACTGCACAGGTTTATCGACGATTTGGTGGATAGTGAGGAGTATATGAGTAACTTTGGTTACAATACAGTCCCCTATCAACGGCGACGGATTTTACAAGGACGCTCTCTAGGGGAATTACCATTTGCCAGAATGGCTCGTTATGGCGAAGATTATCGCGATAAATTGCCGCTTCCCATAACGAAAAAGCAGGTTGAGCCTTTTAATTTACAGACCTTCTTACGCAGTTCTGACAGAGATGTGGTGTTATTGCTATTAGCTTCGACACTGGCACTGATTGTCTTGTTTAGTTTACTGACTACATTTGGTTATTTCCCAAAATTTGGTGGGTACTAGCTGAAACTTGAGGGTGTTGCGATCGCTCATAATGGCGATCGCAACACCCTCAATGCATAAAAATTCTATTATTTGAGATTTTATAAACAAGCTTTTGGTAAAGAATTGTAATCCAAAATCCCAAATCTAAAACCCAAAATTCGCATGAGTCCCTGACTACGGTAGTCTAGATGAGAGTGAATTTATCGCCTCCTTTGATATATTGTTTTATGACTTCAGTTGTTTCTAGTCCCCCACGCACTATTCGGATCGGTTCACGTAAAAGCCAACTTGCTCTGGTTCAGACCTACTGGGTACAAGAGCAACTCAAGAATTGCTTTCCTGACATCACTTTTGAAGTCCACACCATGTCTACCCAAGGCGATAAAATCTTGGATGTAGCATTAGCTAAGATTGGCGATAAAGGACTTTTTACTAAAGAACTTGAACTCGGAATGATCAATCAAGAGATTGACTTTGCAGTTCATTCTCTCAAGGATCTGCCAACTCACTTACCAGAAGGGTTAACGTTAGCAGCAATCACTGAACGAGAAAACCCAGCCGATGCATTAGTGGTGCATGAAAAGCACAAAGATAAACAAATCGATACGTTGCCAGAAGGTGCGGTAATTGGTACATCTTCTCTACGGCGGTTAGCACAGTTACGCCACCATTTCCCTCACTTTAACTTTAAGGATGTACGGGGAAACTTGATTACACGATTGGCAAAACTGGATGCAGGCGAATACGATGCTTTGATTTTGGCAGCAGCAGGATTAGAGAGATTGGGAATGGGCGATCGCGTTCATCAAATTTTACCGAAAGAAATCTCCCTCCACGCGGTTGGACAAGGAGCTTTGGGTATAGAATGCCGTGCTGATGATAGTGAAGTGCTATCTCTACTCAAAGCAATTGAACATGCCGAAACACGCGATCGCTGTCTCGCTGAACGATCTTTTCTCCGTTCTCTAGAAGGTGGATGTCAAGTACCTATCGGTGTAAATACAGAAATATCTGGTGAGAATTTGACCTTAACCGGGATAGTCGCCAGTGTAGATGGTCAAAAGTTCGTTAAAGATACCGTCACCGGACTTGCCAATAACGCCGAAGCACTAGGCACAGAACTAGCAGAACTGTTGCGACAACAGGGAGCGCAAGAAATTTTATCAGAAATTTTTGCGGTGATTCAGCGCGGTTCCTAAGTAATTGGGCAAGCCAATGTGATTAGATAAGAATTGATCGCCGTTGCACTAAAGATGTGCCAGACGCGACAAGTCGCGTTGGTCGGGATTTGAGAAAGTTAATTTGACAATATAGACTCAGGGAAGCAAAAATTACCATGCGGATTCTATTTGTTGCAGCAGAAGCAGCACCCGTTGCGAAAGTAGGAGGAATGGGTGATGTTGTCGGGGCATTACCCAAAGTCCTGAGAGAAATGGGGCATGATGTGCGGATATTCTTGCCTTACTACGGCTTCCTGCCAGACAAAATGGAAATTCCCCAAGAACCGATCTGGTGGGGAGATGCCATGTTCCAGCACTTCGCAGTATACGAAAGTGTTCTACCTGGCACTGATGTTCCCTTGTACTTATTTGGACATCCCTCTTTCATGCCGCGCCGCATCTATTCTGGAGATGATGAAGATTGGCGGTTCACATTGTTTGCTAATGGTGCAGCCGAGTTTGCCTGGAATTACTGGAAGCCAGAAATTATCCATTGCCACGATTGGCACACAGGAATGATTCCGGTGTGGATGCACCAAGATCCTGATATCACTACAGTGTTTACCATCCATAACCTGGCTTATCAAGGGCCATGGCGTTGGTATTTAGAGAAAATTACTTGGTGTCCCTGGTATATGCAAGGACACAACACAATGGCGGCGGCGGTACAATTTGCCAACAAGGTAAATACAGTTTCGCCCACCTATGCGGAGCAAATCAAGACACCTACTTACGGTGAAACATTAGAAGGGTTGCTGTCTTTTATTAGCGGTAAATTATCTGGAATTATCAACGGTATTGATACCGAAGTTTATAACCCAGAAAATGACAAATACATTGAGCAAACCTTTAGTACTGATACTTTAGATAAACGCAAAGCCAATAAAATTGCTTTGCAACAAGAATTAGGATTAGAAGTCAACTCCAAAGCCTTTTTTGTTGGGATTGTTACCCGATTAGTGGAACAAAAAGGCATTGATTTGATATTGCAAATCCTTGATCGCTTCCTATCTTATACAGATGCGCAGTTTGTACTGTTAGGGACAGGCGATCGCAACTATGAAACTCAGATGTGGCAATTAGCATCCCGCTTCCCCGGACGCATGGCCACTTATCTACTGTATAACGATGCCCTGTCTCGCCGCATCTACGCTGGTACTGATGCTTTCTTGATGCCTAGTCGTTTTGAACCATGCGGTATTAGCCAAATGATGGCTTTGCGCTACGGTTCTGTACCCATTGTCCGCCGTACTGGTGGATTAGTGGACACCGTAACCCATCATGATCCTGAAAATGCTATCGGTACCGGTTATTGCTTTGATCGCTATGAACCCCTAGACCTTTTCACTTGTATGATCCGAGCTTGGGAAGGCTTCCGTTTCAAACCGCAATGGCAAGAACTACAAAAACGGGGTATGAGTCAAGATTTTAGTTGGTATCAATCTGCTAAGGAGTACGTAAAGTTGTACAGGTCAATTTTCGGTTTGCCAGAAGAAGAGGAGACACCAGAACCAAAGTTAGTTTTAAACGAAGCAGTCACCACTAGTAAGTAAAAGGGCAGTTAGAAACCGCGTCTACATAGGCAAAACCCACGGAGGTGGGTTTCAAACCTCAATTTTTCCTTAGTCCCCAGAGGTGGTCACTAACCCTGTCGTACCACTTACCTACGACACGCTGTGTGAACGTGGAAGCAAGCTACGCGCAGCGTCTCGTAGAGAAGTGCTGACTACCCTGCGGGAAGCCGCAAAGCGTCTATGTTTGCATAGCCGCGACTTCCACTCATATCATGTCCGGCTAATTAGTTATAATTCCCTTTCTCTATGCAGAAAGCCCAAAAACCCATCCCCTCTGCCCCTCTGCCCCTCCGCTCCTCTGCGGTCTTAATGATAAGTCTTTAACCGGACATGATATCACCAGCGCTATTAGTTACTCGTCGCTTTCGCCCTAATTAACCAGTCACGATCGCCAGTGCAAATTTCCCGACCGGAGGAGTCTCCTAAACGATCTAGCGCTAATAAACAAGCGTATTTCAAATCCCAAATCGGTGTATTCAGGCAAACTTTGATTTCAGGAATTGCTCGTGAATCACCCAATTCACCAAGAGCGATCGCACACGCCGCACGAGATTTCTGAAACTGAGGTTCGCGGTTGTGCAGATTTTCTATTAATAAATCGTAGGCGGGTGCATATTTTAGCCAACCGAAAAGTTTCATCACATGATAATGAGCGCCATAGTCGTTATATGCTTTGTCAGCATAAGTTACTAGAAGTGCTTGGGGTGCTTCTTGTGGATAGATATCCAGTAAGGTTTTTGTCGCTAAATAGCAACGTCCAAAATCGGTTTCGTAGAGTTCGTTAATTACAAAATCTAGAACAGGGGTAGCATCATACTCATGTACTAGATCGAGATCGTTGGGATGATCGTAGAGTACTTGCTCTAAGTAAGGTTGAATTTCTGTAAAGGTAATTTCACCACTGGGAACCCCTGCATCCAAAAGCATCCGCAATGCTCGCAACCGAAACACTAGAGATACAGGACAACGGGCAATTTCTGGGATGGCTTTGTAGTAGCGGGAATCAATCAGGTCTTGAATGCAACCGCGCCGTGCATTGACACTAGAACTTTGTAGTAGCGCTATCACTTCACTAATTTGGGAATAGTCACCTGTGAAGCGACAAACTGTAGCGATCGCCGCACTACGGGTAGGTTCATCCTCAGATAAAGTAAATTTTCGCACACGTTCCAGAGACGGTTGATAGTCTGCGTTAGCTAGAGTGTGAATAATGACTCGATAGATTTGACCTGGTTTATCAAGCAGTTGTGCCACCTCTTCGAGAATTTCTGGCTCTCTAGTGCCAATTTCCCCAATTGCCCACACGGTATTTTCAACAGTATAAATATCATCATCTTGAAGGCACTGCCGAATTACAGGTAAAGCTGATTGTGCCTGCAATCGCCCCAGACTTTCTACAGCTTTGCGTCGAACAATGCGGTGGTCTAACTCATCAGGGTTACTAGTCTCAATCGCCCGCACCAAAGCCGCGATCGATTGTTGAGTGGGGAAGTTAATTAAATGGGAAACAGCAATATATTTATCAGAAGCGTCTTCGAGTTGTTCTAATGGGGTATCAATAATTGCGATCGCTTCTTCTTCTGTTAGCCCAAACATTTTAAAAAAACGTTTATCCATTGATCTGTAAATGGCTCTTGGATAATTGCTTTGAAGTCACTTTTACTATCGTACTAGGGACTGGGTACTAGTTATTGGGCATTGGAAAATAGCGGTAAATTATATTTGAGGATTAAACGACCAAAAAGAGCGGAGCATTGCCCTCAAAAAAGCTGTATAAAAAGCTATTCATCTTCATTTTTTGATGGTCTTCACTCTCGCGCTGTTGCAATACGGTTCGGATAAGCATTTTGAACTCAGAAT
This sequence comes from Nostoc sp. DedQUE09, assembly GCF_034530915.1. NCBI lineage: Bacteria > Bacillati > Cyanobacteriota > Cyanophyceae > Nostocales > Nostocaceae > Nostoc > Nostoc sp. DedQUE09. The sequence continues at coordinate 22,736 of NZ_JAVRCE010000049.1, read as the reverse complement.
TACCTTTGGGGAAAAGGTTAAAGGTTAAGGGTTAAAAGTTTTTTCCCCCTTTCCCTTTCCCCTTTAACCGAACCGTATTGCGCGCTGTTGGGTGTTCCACTCCAAAACAATACGCTTTAGCATTTCAGCCTGCGTACAGTGATGTACAGCAGCGTGCTGAAAATACTTATCAGAAATGTAGTTGGGTTAGACTTTTGAAGATTTACATCAAAAAGCTTTACCAGTGGTAACGCGATCTGAGAAGATCGAAATACATACATTTGTCAGCTATTAGTTAGTTGCTTCTCTTTAGAGAATAACCAAATACAAAGATTCTTTGGAAGACTGACTACACATCATTCATATAAACACGCATTTAGGAAACAAAACTTATGGATGAAACCTCAGAACTCACAACAACCAATAACGTCACTGCTCAAGATGTAGCAGAAGTGATTGCAGAACTTGAGCAATATCGGGAACGTCTAGTTCAAGAAACTACGGAAACGGCAAAACGGGCTAAGTTGATGAGAGTAAGCGTTATGGCAAAACTAGAGCCTGAACTTGCCAAGATTGATTCTGCCCTTCAGGAACTCCGTAATCAGCAGGCTGCCTTGAGTGGAAGCAACTAATCATTTGTCTTAATAATTTAGCTAGAGATTATATGCTAAACTCCGAAACTCAATCCGGTGCAGATTCGTTAAATCTGTCCCATGCAGAAACTGATGCTTTATTTGCAGTAGTGAGCGAGCAATTAAGCTTAAACACCTTCAACTCAGATGACCAAGAACTACTAAAGCAAATGGTTGAGAGTATGGCGGACTCACGAGGCATGGTTAGGTTGAGTTTTGCAGAGGCTTTGGGGAAAATCGGCAAACCAGCCACCCCTTTATTGATGGAAGCTGTAGCAAATCACCCAAACCCAGTTGTGCGGAGAGCCAGTGCTAAAACCTTGACACTGATTGCTGACCCGATCGCAGTTCCAACTTTGGTTAATGCCCTGTTAAATGATGAAGATATGGTGGTCAAAACCTCGTCAGTGGGGGGGCTTGCCAAAATAGGTGAAGCAGCTGTGCCAGCGTTGCTGAAAATCTTAGCATCAACCGAGTATCCAGAAAGTGCTAAAGGTCATGCAGTATGGGCGTTGGGATTTATTGGGGCAGAAGCGAAAGAGCATTTATATCGAGAGATTAACTCCGACTCTGCTGAAGTTCGGGCTGCGGTAGTAGGTGCGATCGCTAAAATTGCTCAAGAAGGCACTCAAGAAGGAGCATTTAATATTTTAATTAATGCCCTCAACGATCCATCTGAAATTGTCCGGTGTGAAGCAGCAGCTGCTTTGGGTAGCCTGACTTATCGATCGGCAATTCCTAGCCTTGTTGAATTACTACGTCATCCCGATTGGGAAACTCGAAAAGCAGCCGCTTTAGCATTGATGAAAATTGGTGATGGTGCTGTTTTAGAACCCCTGCAAGCCGCATTAACTGAGGAAGAAGAAGCGGGGGTTCAGGCAGTGATGAAGTTGGCGATTTCTCAAATTGAGAGGCAGTTAGAGGAAGAAGCTTGGGAATAAGCCGATCGACATTTCCAATTTGAGCGCATAATTAGCGATCGCTACTCTTTGTTATATTCCGTTATATTTAATCACTTGATCTAATCGGGGTAAAGCGCTCACTGCTGACTCTCGAATATACGGATCAACAGATTCATCATTTGTCAATGCCGTCAGCACTTCCACCCCGCGGATATCACCCATTGAACCGAGTGCATTGACGATCGCTACAGCCACCGCAACATTATCTATTGTTTTCAGAGCTTCAGTCAAAATTTCAAAGGCAGGAGAACCAATCTCACCCAGTGCCATTACAGATGCAATATAAACAACTGGATTTGGGTCATTCAGCGCTGTTTGCAATCCCTGTAAGCCCTCATTCGGGAAGGGAACATCAGGATGATTAGCAGCAACCTGTGCTAGAGCTTTAGCACAACTACCCCGAATGGTTGCATTATCACTCTTTACTAATGACTCTACCAGTAGCGGTACAGCATCTGTACCAATAGCACCCAGTGCTTTTACCGCAGCTCGACGATAAGTGACATCTTCTTCATCTAAAATACCCATCAGCCGAGGAATGGTATTTTCATCACGGACATTAGCCAGTTCCCACATGGCTCGTTCCCGCAAGTTGGGATTGGGGTGTTTTAACTGTGCAAATAAAGAATCTATTGTCATAAAAGAAAATTTCCCTATTTAAATCCCCCAAGTTCAATCATTAATTACTAGTTACGAATTAATAACAACTTAGGGACTCTTGGTCAATCACCCAACCTGATACAGGCAAAGCAACAGACTGAGAGTCCCTGAGTTTTAGAGTATGACGATCGCTCGTCTACGTCTAGTCAATCCCTATTACTATGAAAGGGAGTTGATTACGTAGTCGAGGAGATTGCGGAACTCAACCAACGCTTGAGGAGAGAAGTCGCGAGGAGCGCAAGCGCGATCACGAGTATGAGTCAACGCGGTAACATAAGGAGCGGTGGGCAGATTCAAAGAGCGATAAACTTCGCGAGCACCTGCAATACCCCACTCATCTAGAGGTCCAGTACCACCCACAACTAAGCTGTAGTTGATCAAGCGTAAGTAGTGCTTGATGTCGCGCAGGCACTTGTCTTTTTTAACTTGAGTATCGCCAGCTTCACCTTCTTGGCTCAGGTAAGGATATTTCTTGAAGGCAGCATCATAACCTTCCTTAGCTACGGCATCGATACCAGAAGCTAGCTTTTCAGCAGCTTCTAGACGAGCTGTAGCACGCTGAATGCTACCTTGAACGGATTCTAGATCGGAGGTGGTTGGAAAACGACCTGCTGCATCAGCAGATCCAATAACTGTAGTGATAACTGATTTCATTGCTTTTTATACTCCAGATTAGATTTGATCGAGTTTTAATTTCAGTTTGCTTGGCTAATAGCCTTTAGCCATGAGCGATTAGCTCAAAGCAGAAATAACGCGATCGAAGTAACTAGCAGCTTCAGCAGCTAGAGCAGAGCAGTCGCCTTGAACAACTTCTTGTTTGCGGAATTTTTTACCAGCGTTAGCTTCAGTGTTGGTGTTGGTGATGTGAGCGACACTGATAGCCTTCAGGATTTGGAAAGCCCGTACAGAAGAGCCAGTGGGTACGCCCAAAGCTGTGTAGGTTTCTTTCAAACCGTTCAAAGCACGATCATCCAATACGGAAGAATCGCCAGCCAACAGCGCATAAGTTACATAGCGCAGAACGATTTCAGCATCACGCAAACAAGCAGCCATCCGACGAGTGGGGTACAAGTTACCACCAGATTGAATCAAACCTGTGTTTTCACAAGCAATTCCAGCAATGGCATCAGAAACCGCGCAGCTAGCGTTGCTGGCGATCGCATTCACTGCATCAAGGCGCTTGTTGCCTTCAGCGATGAAAGACTTCAGGGCTGCCAAGTCAGCACCACCGATAGGAGCGGTTTTGGCATCAGCCGCAATTACAGCTCTGGAAAAAGCATCAAGAACCATGAGTTCTCCTTAATATTCACAAATGGCGGATATTATTTTTGGCGTGTTCTCGATCAGGTTAACTGCGAGTAGCCAAACAAAAACATAGGGGATCAATAGTACCCTAGTCTTTACTATGAGAGACAAAGTAATAATCTGTAATATTTACCTATAATTGGCTGTCCCAATCAAAAAATCAAAATTTAGCCGAAATTGGGCAAAAAATTAAGACTTACGCATTTTCATGGAACTCTGCCATTGCGTAAGTCTTAAGGAAAAAATTTTGTTTTTTACTGTATCAAGCTTGTTTTAGAAGATGTTTGACCAAATTATCTTTCACCATCATCTGCCGTAAAACTTCTAGTAAAAATTCTTGAGCCTCTTGTTGACTCAAATTTTTTACTTGGTCTTTCAAATTTTGTAAGCGAAACTGTTGTTCTAAAGTTAATTCAACTGGAAAGTCCATCATTCACTCCTGTGATTGACTGCATCGAAAGGTATTTTGTTGTTAGTTGAAGACGATCACTTTCTATTAGTCTAGCACTTAGATATTAAAATGTCTACATTGTCAAGCTATAAGAAATTAGAGTCATAAAAGTTTACAATTGCATAACAACACCTCTACATATCCCTTTTTAGGGTGTTTATTGAAGCTGGCCGCTAATCGCTGTAATGTTTAGAATGTTTATATACCAACTACTCTAAAAAGAAAGAACTCGTAAAACATCATCCGCAGGAGCAATAAGTAGGAGTCAGAAGATTGATAGACGCAATGGAATTTTTTCAGCTAAGTGCTGGTAAGTGGCGATCGCAACGTGCAACTCATCATCTGGCGTTCAAGCGCTCAGAGACAGGAGAATCGGATATACAGGTAGAAACTCTCGATGCCGATCATCCCGAAATCATTGAACTGTGCCGATATCATGAGATTGACCCCAGCCTTTCAGTCGGTGGCTCGCGCGTGCGTTGGCTAGGGACAATGGCTTGGGATCGAGAGGACGAGGAGAATCATCAGGGAAAAACCATATTTGCGATCGTGCCTGATAGCGATAATCCAAGGCAAGGCAAATTACTCCGCGAAAGAGGCTACGCCGAAATAGTGCCTGTAGTCGGTCTTTTTCACATGGATGATGAAGATGGACTGGTGTTGACAACCGAATACGAAACAATGAGTTCCATTGAGCGGTTTTGGTTCGCCAGCCCAAATATGCGAATGCGAACCAGTACAGTTAAGCGGTTTGGCGGCTTCAGCACGGCATCATTTTGTACAGAAACACGCATTGAAACTTCTGTTGAGGTTTCCAGTTCAGAAGAAGTAACAGAAAAACTTGAGACGGATGTTCTAGAAAAAAGACAGTTTTATTCAGTTTTGGGCTGGTGAACCATCTCAAGCAGAGCGATGCTTTTACTCGCGGGCAAGATTATCTGCGTCTGGTACAGGGACTCGCCCTAGAACCGGGTATGGTGGATGTATTTGATAACCTGCGCGATCGCATTCCCATTTGCACTTGGATCGGCGAAAATATTAACGCCGTAAACGCTCAGATCAACGCCTATCTGGAAGTTTGTCATCAGTGCTTTCATCCCCAAGAGCGTCGCCAAATCCAAATTTTTGCAGTCCCCATAGCTCAATCCTTCGGCATAGATGGGCTATGTAACATTCTCACAAACCCAATTACTATTCTGGTTGATGTTGGTCGAGTTGCACCTAGAGATTGGTTTGGTGTAGTCGTCCATGAATACGCTCATGCCCATCTAGGAGAGTTTGGTCACAATGAGCAGTTTGCTAACATTCTATCTCATCTATGCTTAGGACTGGGATTGGAACCACCCTACTGGGAGGCAGGAATGGAAGCAACTTTGCGTAGCTGGCCTTACTGTAAATCAACCATAGATCCCCTGGAATTTTGGATAGGTCGTCGTTGAGTCGCTGAGGGAAGCAGAAGGCAGGGGAGCAGGGGAGCAGGGAGATGAGGGAGATGAGGGAGATGAGGGGACAAAGGGATAAACAAAACTCTTAACTCTTAACTCCTAACTCCTAACTCCTAACTCAGCACTCAGCACTCAGCACTCAGCACTCCTAACGCCCAATGCCCCATTAATTTCTTTTGCTAAATGTTAAAAATTATTGCTTCAGTTCAAAAAGGTGAAACTGAATCTCCTAATCTAAAATATGTGAATAAATTTTTTTAGTCATTTACGTAGTCATTAAGCTGGAAGTCTGATTACCTATTTATTGATTAGCTAATGGGTTGAATCCAGCAGACTAATCATTTATCCTACGAATACTTAAAATTCCTCTTAGTTAAGTTTCGTGAAATTTTATCAGAATCTGAAGTTCTGATACAACTACTCCCTTAATATGTGATTAAAAGTTGTTAACTTTAATTAAGAACATGGAGGCTTTAGAGTGCCACTTCCTCTGTTAGAATATGAACCTTCAAGTCAAAATCAGCGTGTAGCTGGATACGAAGTACCTGGTGATGAACAACCCAGGATTTTCACTACAGACAATATACTTTCTCCGTCAGATTTAGGCGATCTGATTGAAGCAGCATATCGTCAAATTTTCTTTTATGCCTTTGCTGCCGATCGCGAAACATATTTAGAGTCTCAACTCCGTAATGGACAAATTACAGTACGGGACTTTATTCGTGGATTGGTGCTTTCCAATACCTTTAAGAAAAGCTTCTACGACCTCAACAATAATTATCGCTTTGTTGAGCAAGTAATTCAGCGGGTTCTAGGACGCGATCCATACAACGAGCGGGAAAAAATCGCCTGGTCAATTGTAGTCGCTACAAAGGGTATTGTAGGCTTTATTGATGAAGTACTCAACACTGAAGAGTACCTGAGCAATTTTGGATACTCCACAGTGCCTTATCAGCGCCGTCGGATACTGCCATCTCAATCTCAGGGTGAGTTGCCATTCAACATCAAATCTCCGCGATACGAAGATTATCACCGTGCCAAATTGGGTTTCCCTCAAATCATTTGGCAGGTCGAAGTACGCAGATTCCTTCCACAAGAGCAAAAGCCCAAGGCTGGCGATCCAGCTTTATTCTTGGCTTTGGCACAAAGTATCAATGCAACTGGCAATGCTCCACAACGGATCTCGCCATACAACATCGATATCGAAAAGTCTGTACCTTATCGCCAACTGTCAGGAATTAAATAACGATTTTTAGTCGGTGGCTGGCTAGTACATCCATTTGATCGTTTTATAGCGTGCATAAGTCTTGGGTTATGTAGGAGTTTTATTTAGATATAACTAAATGAAACAGACTCTATCCCATGTCTAATGCACGCTAGTTGTTAATTGGGATTGGGCGTTAGGAGTGCTGAGTGCTGTTAGCGGTAGCGGGGCGTTTAGCCCGTGCTGAGTGCTGAGTTAGGAGTTATGCTTGAGGTGTTTAAAATTGGGTAGTTTCAGGGGTGGATTAGGTTAAAGTGCCGTTCGTCTTTTTAGTATCTCTAAAAGTTTTGTAAAGTGGGCGGGAGGAGTAGCTGTCACCTCAATCAACTCCTCAGATATAGGATGCTGCAATTTTAGTCGCCAAGCGTGTAGTGCTTGACCAGGCAAATTTACTCCCACTGAATGACCAGAACTATAAACTGGGTCGCCGACAATGGGATGACCGATTTTGCTGCTGTGGACACGAATTTGATGGGTGCGTCCAGTTTCTAATTGAAAGTGAATTAAGGTGAAGTTACCAAGGCGTTCTAATACTTTCCAGTGAGTGACGGCGACTCGTCCGCCTTGTTCAACAGGCATAACAGCCATTTTTTTGCGGTCTTGGGGATGGCGACCAATAGGCAAGTCTATAGTGCCACTTTCAGTTTTTGGCGCACCGTAAACTATGCCCAAGTATTCTCGTCGTGCAGTTTTTGCTTTGAGTTGTGCTTGTAGATGATGATGGGCAATATCTGTTTTAGCGATCGCGATCGCTCCTGTAGTATCCTTATCCAATCGATGGACGATTCCTGGACGTTGGACTCCGCCAATTCCTGGTAAATTAGGACAGTGAGCCAGGAGGGCATTTACCAAAGTACCATCTGGATGGCCGGGCGCAGGATGGACAACTAAACCTGCGGGTTTGTTAAGAATAAGTAACTGGTCGTCTTCGTAAAGGATATCTAAGGGGATATCTTCTGCTTGCAGTTCTAAAGGTTGAACCTCTGGTATTTTGAGAGTGATGCGATCGCCTACCTTGACATTGATCTTCTTAGATGTGCAAACTTGATCGTTAAGTTGGACATTACCCTGTTCGATTAACTGTTGGATGCGGGAACGGGATAAGTCTGGTAATTCTTGGGAAAGGTAACGGTCAAGGCGATCGCCTTTGGTGTTGACGCAGTGTATTGTACTCTTAAGGGGAAGCAAGCTAGGTAAAGCATCCTCAAGTGGAGTTGACAAGCGTTCGCCCTTGGCGTTGGCAAAGCCATTGCTATTTTCTTGGATTTGTAAATTAAATTCGGTCACAATTGCTCTAGATTAATTCCCGTTCTTTAAGTAAAGCGTGAAATGCTTTAAATGGGTTCTCGTCTTTCCTCCTCAACATCCTTGGTGTTCGTGCAGCGTGTCGCAGACAAGCCTCTCATACAGAAGCCTCTCGCAGCGATGGCAGTTCCTTATTCTAAATCTATAACTTCTTGCGGCAACTCAAATAAACCATCTTCCCCAGCTTCAAAATCAATTATCTGATACACTGCATCAATATTTAACTCACCATAAATGTGAGGAAATAATTCCCCTATTTCAGCAGGTTCATAGCGAATTTCAGCTTGAACTTTTTCAGAATCAATAAAAAGTAGTACCAATTCTTTTTGATGAGCAAAAAATCTCTTTGCAACCTTGAGTACTTGCGTTGATTTTGAACAATGTATAAAACCTTGACTGTCTAACGAATCAGCACGATATGTACCAAGATTTTTTGCTTGTTCCCATTGTTGGCGTTTGGTAATATGGAGAATGGTGTTCATAGAAAATTTCGGGATGACTGCGGATTGTAATATTTTCAGAAAATCTTTTAGATTTGTAAAGTCTTTAATTACTTTGGTAGCACCTACATTTTTTAATTTAGTATCACCTATTCCAATAAAAGCAATACTCAGTTTATAGGCTGCTTTTGCATCCCAAACACCATCGCCTACAAAAACAATTTTCCGAAAATTTTCAACTTGATGAACATTTTTGGCTTTGATAATAGCTGTTTTAATAATATCTTCTCGTGAAAGTGCATCATTAGCTGAAGCCAACGGTATGCCTTCTATTGGTAAGTTAGCTTTTTGAAGTTTTAATTTAGCAGACTCACCCCAACCACCAGTTGCGATCGCAACACACCAATTAGGGTCTAGCTGTAATTTAGCTAATATATTTGCAGAACCAGGAATTTCGCTGAATAAATCTTGTTTGTTAATAAATGCTTCCTGGAGGAGGCTAACAAAACGTGCTTTAAGTCTTACTAACTCTTCATTTGAAGGAAGACGTTTTAATTTTTCAAGAAAAATTAGCTGGGTAATTCCAGAATCTGTGGTGTACGCGTATTCAGTCCAATTTGTATTTATACCAAAAATACCAAATTCCAGCGCGAAAGCACGTACAAAACAATTTTCATCAATTTTGTTGGTATTTGTTAGTGTACCATCAATATCAAAAACGACTAATTGCATACAAGCGATCGCTCTAAAAAATTATTTTTTAAAATATCACACCCAGATGCTCAATACGTAACACAATCTACTTAAAGTTTACTTTATAAATTGTCTGTCAGAATCGAGTTAATCAATGTGAGCGCTTCCAATTATTTTTGCTTATTCCTATTGTTCGCGTTTAGTAATGTAAAAAATAGTATTCATGTTGCTTGTATCATTTTACGAATATCATCTAAAGGTGATTCTGATTCAGAGGCTTCATCAGGGCAAAATTCAAAACACAATTTATATTTATTTGTGGTGATATTTGATATTTCTATTTGAATTTTCAATTTTCCTTTATGCCAGCCTTTACCGCTAATTTTAAGGATCTGACAATCTACAATCAAATTAAATCTAATTTCATCTATTTTGAGTTTCTGTTGACTTACAGATATTTTCTTAAAAAATTCATAAATTGAAGTGTTAGCCTTTTGAATAGAGTAATCATAAGCACCATGACTTTCCCACTTTCTGCAAATCTCTTCCCGAACTAATTCCTTTAATCTGCTGACTTTAAAAGTGTCTTTCTGCAAAAGTACAACATCATCGTCACAGTCTAGAGTAATGAATTTATTATTCATATCAATGTAGTCAATTCAGAGTGGACAATAATAGCTTGATAATTTAAGCTCACTCCCAGCTTATTCTACAATTTTGCTTACATCAAGTTAGTGAAAATACCCAAGCTAGTGTAAAAAATAATCTGAACATCATTAAGCGATGCGCAACAATATTCCTAAATAAATTGCGAACAAAAAGCTCCCAGAATTATTCAATAATTTGGCGATCAGAGACTCTGGATGTTTGCAAAATTATGCCCAGACACGGAGCTTTATTTTACGCTTTTGCGTAAGGTTATCGTTCTATAAATTAGGTGGAATACAAACATCTGGCGCACACAAACTAGGAAATTGCAGTGTTGTCACCTCAAAAGTATCCAAATCTACGCAACGAATAGCATGGTTATTAGTATCAGCAATATATAAATGTGAACTCCAAGCACTCAATCCCGAAGGTTCAAAAAACCGAGTGTTCTTACCCTGGCCATTTTGTAAACCAGCAGAACCATCTCCCAAAACTGTTTGACAATTTCCACTGAGGCTAACTAATTTAATTTTATGGTTATAAGTATCTGCCACCCACAAAAAATTCTGAGCAAATTCAACTCCTAAACAGTGTTGTAAACGGACATCTTCACCTTGTCCATCTACATCACCAAAACCAAATAAACCACCACTACCACAAACAGTTCTTACTTGATACGGTTCGGCAATCCCAACACCACGAATTGAACTAACTTCACTGTCAGCAATATATAATTCTTGCCCATTATTAGTAATACCACTAGGTTGAGCAAAAGCAGATTCAGTAAGTGAACCATCAATACACGCTTCTGCACCAGTACCAGCATAAGTTTTGATGATGCCAGTTTCTAAATCCATTTGCCAAATTTGATGCGGCCCAGCCATTGCAATAAACAAGGTATTTCCCACTTTCACTAAATCCCAAGGGGAATTTAGCGCGGTTTCTAAACCAGCACCGCCATGAGGATGGATATTACGACTTTGTTCACCAGTTCCCGCAATAGTTTCAACTACTTGGCGCTTGAAATCAACTCGCCGCAGCGCATGATTTTCTGTATCAGCAACGTAAAGAATGTGATTTTCGGCATCATAAGCCATTCCTTGCGGTGCAAAAAATTGCGCTTCGTTAAAAGCACCATCAGTTAAGCCAGATTTTCCAGTCCCAATTAACTGTAAAATTTCTCCATCAAAGCTACTTATAACCAGGCGGTGATGTCCAGAGTCAGCGATAAACAAACCTGCTTGAGTAGCTAAAACTTTACCAGGAAAAGCTAAGGGTGTGATTAATGGTTGACGCTGTTTTTCTAAAGTCAAGCTGATTTCTTGAAAATTAATTGTGCCTTTGTCTTGGTGCTGCTGAATTAATTTTTGAATCAACTCGTCTAAAGTATCACGGTTTCCTTCTCCAGAAATCTGGCCGATCACGTAACCTTCTGGATCAATAATTATTAACGTAGGCCAAGCACGCACAGCATACTCTTCCCAAATCCGAAAACCGCTGTCAACTACAACAGGATGTTCAATGTCATAGCGCAGAATAGCTTGGCGGATGTTTTCTGTTTCTTTTTCGTTGTCAAATTTGGCGGAGTGAACGCCGATAATGGTAAGGCTATCTTTATATTTGTGTTCTAAATATTTTAGATATGGCAGAATATGCAGACAATTGATACAGCAGTATGTCCAAAAGTCTAAAATTATGGCTCTACCTTTGAGTTGTTTGAGAGACAAAGGTTTATCTGTGTTGAGCCAAGAGTAATTTGGCGGTAATTCTGGCGCTCTGACACGAGGAATCATGAACCTATCCCACTATTTTAAAAATCCCTCTTTTTTTTGTAAATGTGCTTAAAAACCTTGATTTTTCGTTTTCGGTTTTCAATAAGTTTAAGCTTTTTAGCACAAATATTACTTAGTGGGATAGATTCATACTAATTTGTAATTTGTAATTAATATCATGTTCAGGTAATTTAGTTATGATTCCCCCAGCCCTTAATCCATTAAAAACTTGGTTGCCACGGCTACCTCTGATCTGATATCGCTTATGCTAAATATAGATATTTCACAATCAAAAAGTTGCAATGGCATACCATTAACTGTACCGGAATATCCAGATACAGCAATATATTGATCGGATTAAGCAACGTAGGTTATCTGTTGGTATTCGTTGCCCATACAGGAACATTAAAACCTGTATAAATTACCAAGTTTCCATCATCTTGAACTTGGAGACGACAACTAGAACCACGCCCATTTGTATTACTTGCCCACACAGGGGTTCCACTATAGTTATAACTGACTAAATTGCAGTCAGTTTGCATGATAGTGTAGTAAACTGCTACGTTGTAAGTGTTCGATGCCCATAGAGGAGTGTTGTAATCATAAAGAACAAAGTTTCCATCAGATTGCTGTATAGCTTTATATCGCCCATTCCCTGAAATCAAGTATTGATTTTGATTGGCGAATAAGTATTCACCTGCATAAAGGATAGATGTACCAGCACCCGCTAGAGCCTTGTTTTGTTGAATAAGCAATGTAGCTTGTGATGAAATTGCAAATGCTGTTGTTAAACCTAGAATTTTTGAGAGTTTAGATAATTTCACAAACCTACCTCCAATAAAGTTCTGTTTTTTATAGACAGTGCTGAGGTTTGATAAGTAGTGCAAAATTAAATATAAAGGTTTTCGACCTGGTGAGGTACGTTTTTAAAGCTGCTTATTTTGCTAGAAAAGATTTAGGTGTACCTCAGTTGCTCAGGAAACACTATATACAATTTGTCATTGTAAATAAAGCCAAGCAAAACGAAGCAATTCGCTTGCAGTTTAGAATTCTTTCTCTATCAGAGAGCTACCGCGAACCCTACATTTCATTTCGCTGACAATGACATAAATAATTTAATTTTGCGTAACCACTTAGGAGTAAAGTCAGCTTTGATTAACACCAAATTATACTAACATCGAACTATACTGTTAATTGCTATTTAATAAATAAACTGTTAAAAAGTTTACAATTTGAAAAGACTTAACAAACTAACTACTACGAAGTTATTAGCCTGGGTGCAACTAGCCAAAACCCAAGCTGAACGAGGACAAGTTGCCGATCGCATTCCGCTATTAGCTAAAGCTAATTCTGCTTGGTTTGCAGTTCATATCTGCTGTGAATCGGGGAAAACCATCAGCTTTGGGGATACAGCTTCTATTTTCCCGCTAATGAGCGTGATTAAGACATTTTCTCTACTTTATCTGCTAGAACATCTAGGAGCAGAAAAGGTTTTCGGTTGGGTTGGGGTTGAACCATCAGATGCACCCTTCAATTCTTTAGAACAATTAATTAGCGATCGCGGTCATCCCCGTAACCCGATGATTAATAGTGGGGCAATTACTTTGTCTGAGAAGTTACCAGGAAAGGACGCTAATCATCGCACTCTCTTATTGTGTCAATGGCTTAACCAATTAGCAGGTTGCCAACTAAGTGTTGATGAGGAAATGCTGGCTTCAGTGCGACTAACCCGTTCAACAGCTAATGAAGCGATCGCTAATTATCTCGCCCAAGCCGGTTATATAAAAAATATTGAAACAGCACTTGATACTTATGAACAAATATGCTGTTTATCTGGGCGAGTTGAAGATTTAGCCCTGTTAGGAAAACTCCTAGCTTGTGAAAATAGCTATTTATCCTCACAAAACCGCCGGATTGTAAATGCTGTAATGTCAACTTGTGGACTATACGAAGTTTCTGCCGAGTTTGCAGTCAGAATTGGTTTACCGATGAAATCAGGGATTGGTGGTGGACTTGTAGCAATAGTACCAGGAGAGGGAGCGATCGCTTGTTATAGTCCAGCTTTGGATCGAGTAGGAAATCCGGTAGCAGGGCTTGTCTTCATTGAGGCTTTAGCACAACAGTTGCAGTTGAGCATTTTTGGCTAAATCCTGCTTTTGAATGGGCAGAGAAATGATAAATTCCGTACCACTACCCACCTCAGATTTACAGATTAGTTGTCCTCCATGTTTTTCCACAACAATCTGATGACTAATCGAAAGTCCCATCCCAGTGCCAACGCCTGTTGGCTTGGTGGTAAAGAACATCTCAAAAATTTTCTCTTGAGTATCAGGGGCAATACCAGAACCGTTATCAGCAATACGGATAACTACCCAGTTTTTTTCTTGAAGTTCGGTAGCGATCATAATTTGTGGGTTGTCTTGAGTATTGTGCTGTTCGTCCAAAGCATCAAGTGCATTGTTGATAATGTTCATAAACACCTGGTAAAGCGAGCTAGAAAAACCTTCAATGTTAGGAATATCACCGTAGCAGCGCTCAACCGTAACACCTTTTTTAATCCGGTTATTCAGGATGAGTAACGTACTATCAATACATTCATGCAAATTAACTGCATGGGCTTCTGCTTCATCTAGACGAGAGAAGTTTTTCAAACTCAGGACAATTTGCAGGACGCGATCAGCGCCGAACTTCATCGACTGCAAAACTTTAGGTAAATCTTCTTCCACAAATTCTGCATCAATTTCGGTAGCGTGGTCTTGTACCGCTAGAGGTGGACTAGGTATTTCTTGGCGATAGGTTTGTAACAATGCTAATAAATCTTCTACATGCTGAATAGCATGATCTAAATTGCCATAGATAAAATTTACCGGATTATTAATTTCGTGGGCAATGCCAGCTACCATTCGTCCTAAACTAGACATTTTCTCACTTTGAAGCAATTGCGCTTCTTGCATTTGCTGCTGACGAAAGGCGGCTGCTTGCTCTTCTTCCAGTAAGCATTTAACCCTGTGCAAAACTTGGTTAAATGCAGTAGCAAGTATGCCAATTTCATCTGTAGTTATGACGGGTGCTTGCAGATCAAAGTTAGATTCTTTAGTGACTCGCTGCGCGACATTTGTCAACACTTCGACAGGATGGGTAATAGTTCGACTCGTCAAAAAAGCTAAAAGAGTAGCAATTACTGCTGACAACAGAATGCTAGCAACAATAATTTGAATCCGTATTTGTGCTACTGTCTTGAACGTCATCGTTGCTGCTTGTAATTCTTGATAAGAAGCATTGATCACAGTAACTAGTTCATCGGAGATACCATCAAACTCAATTGCTAACTCACTATTAGTAAACTTCAACAGTCTTTGTTGTGCGATCGCAATTTTATTCTCAGTTAGAGGAGATAAATCAAGTTGTTGAGATACTTCCTCAAGTTGCTGGACATAAGTGTGTGTTATAACTTCATAAGTTTTTAGAAGCAGGGGAATATTCTCAGTGTGCTTTTGGTTTGCATAACCGACAGTTTTTATATATGTTTGGAGTTCCAACCAAATCTGCTTAATCTCAGGTGCATGTGTATTAGTAATGTGGGCATATTCCTCTTTGTAAAGCTCTAGATTTCCCACTAAGGGAATGAGCTGCTGCTGGTGCGTCCGGGTTTGCAGGACACTTGTCTGGAGGCGATAGAGCAAATTGAGTTCCTTAAAAGCATTTTGTTGCTGCTGCAACGCCTCTTGGTGATAGCGATCCCCTAAAACTAACCCAATTGTGGTTCCGACAATTCCCACACCCACAGCCAGACTGTAGCCAAATTTAATTTTGTTGCCAATACTCAGACCATTGGTAATTTTTGAGAACCATCCCTTTTGGTTCGATTTTACGAAGGCGATATCACCGCAAACTGATGGAAAATCTGAATCTGGAGTTTGGAAAGCCATATTAATCTTAAGTAAGCAATAAGAGTCAATGCTTACTTAGAGTTCCCCAGTTATTCAGTAAAAGCAAAATTTTGAAATTTTCTAACGCATATTGCTGAGTCCGATAACGCAGAAGAAAAGTGATTTATTTAACTTCTCTGCTGCCTCTACTAGTCTTCTTTTTTATGGCTGTTGCACTTATTTTTCGGGTAATTCAGCAGACGGAGGTGTTGGCGTTACCTCTGGCTGTGGTTTTAGGGTTGGTGTAATAATTTCTGGTGCTGGAGACTCAATAATCTCTGGCAGCGTGGATGGCAAACTAGGAGATGGGGTAACTGTTACTTGGGGAGTAGGTGTCTTAGCCGTTCGACGGTTAAAAAATCCACCAAATCTAGATTTTGTTGGCTGAGGTGTTACTTTTTCGGATAACGGCGTTGATTCAGGAGTTGGCGTTACCTCTGGCTGTGGTTCTGGTGTTGGCGTAATAATTTCTGGTGCTGGAGACTCAATAATCTCTGGCAGTGTCGGTGGCAAACTAGGAGATGGTGCAACAGGTGCTTCTGGTGTAGGAACTTTACCAGCCCTACGGTTAAAAAATCCACCAAATTTAGGTTTTGTTGGCTGAGGCGTTACTTTTTCGGGTAACGGCGTTGATTCAGGAGTTGGTGTTACCTCTGGCTGTGGTTCTGGTGACGTTGGGGACAAGCTGGGAGATGGTGCAGCCGTTGGAACTTCTAAGTTTGGTTTTTCTGGCTGTGTTTTGGATTGTTCTGGAATTTCAGTTTCAGGAATAGGCTGTTTTTCTACTTTCGGTTGTGTTTGGGGTGTTTTTTCAACGGGCGGTGTAGGTGTGGGTTTAGGTGCAAGTTTATAATTCGGGTCTACAATACCGCGTACATCATCTGCTGTCAGTTCTCCTCTGACGATTCTCGACAGAGTGTCCCTACCATTTAGCTGATAGTCAATCAATCTAACTGTGGTATTGAAAGCATTTTTTACAGGATTTCCCTGGTTATCGAGAAATTCTAGCTTTACCCAGTTTTTCCCTGGACGGAAGCCTTTAAGGTAAACTGCTTGCCAGCGATCAAAAATAAAGCTTTCACCATTAATAGTGGAGCGGATGCGCCAATCACTGAACTCGTCATTGGGGTTTTCCTTACCAACAAGGTGCAGAGGAGCGTTAGTGAGGTAAAAGTCCAGTAAGATTGGTTCTGCCCCGTAGCTACTTTGAGGACGGCTGTAAGTTAGCAGAGGTAATTTAGAATCTGGGGTGTTGTCGTCGGTTTTGGTGAAGACGTGAAATGTTGTTTGGGTATAAGCGCCTTCATTCTTAAAGCTTTCATGCCAAGGACGAGAGGCAAATACACGCAGGGTATGACTACCTGGAGATAAGTCTGGCAAAACTAAGGGCTGATTCAGGTCGTAAACAGGTATATAAGGTTGATTATCCAGAATTACGTGTAAATGTGGCCCTAGTTGTAATTGTGGGTCTTTAAATATTGGTAGATCCTTAACCTGAAAACTGGCTGTAACTTTGTTGTCTTGAAGAACTTCATCAAATCTTGGAGTAAGAATTGTCACTTGTGGCTGATAGACTTCCAAAATTGGACGCAGTTCTTGAATAACAGATGGAGGGGAAACTTCCGAAAATTGCTTTGAAATTTGAGAAATCTGTGGGGAGTTTTCTCTATAGCCAGTAGATACTTCTTGGCTGTCGGCTTTCTCGCCGCAACTGGTCAAGCTTAATACCAGCACCAATATCATTACCCACCTGAGAATCGGGAACCTCTGAGGGAGGAGCTTTTCTAACACCCTTTTCTGCCACGAGTTCATGCGTTGCACCCAGTGATAGTCTTCGACAATTGACAGATTATTTTGGCTCAAACTGTCCATCTGGAACTATAGCCCAAAAGGTGAAATCTGCCTCACATCCTATAAGTTTTCCTTTGTATCTCATAAAATTTTAAAATAAGTCATATTCCTTACAGCGTTTTACTTGCAAAAATTGAAATATGACATAAATATTCATGAGTAATCGCAGTAAAAGCTGGGACATCGGCTACATACAGTCACACCCAGTCACACCATAAATTTTACGAATTGTTATTGTTTGTAAATTAAATAGCTAAACTATTGACTTTTGCACAAAAAGTTTGGAGTTAAAAGCCAGTTAAGGCATGAATTTCAGCAATATTTGAGCAAGTTTGAATTATTGTTAAAATATCTCCAACAATGTACAAGTGAAGACTTTATAATTCAACGAGAAACAACAATCCACATAGGTCTTCATCGCGGCTTCAGCAAAATGGAATTTGCGGTAATGGTTAACTTTGTGGTATTCATGATTCCTCATTCCTTATCAAGAGAGGAGGTCGAATGACAATAAGTCCTCCGGAGCGAGAGGAAAAAAAGGCAAGAGTAATCGTCGACAATGACCCAGTTCCAACCTCATTCGAAAGATGGGCGCAACCTGGACACTTTGACAGAACCTTAGCCAGAGGTCCCAAAACCACCACATGGATTTGGAACCTGCACGCACTCGCCCATGATTTTGATACACATACAAGCGATTTAGAAGACATCTCCCGCAAGATATTCTCAGCCCACTTCGGCCACTTGGCTGTAGTGACCATCTGGTTGAGCGGGATGATTTTCCACGGCGCAAAGTTTTCTAACTACGAAGCTTGGTTAAGCGACCCGTTGAACGTTAGACCCAGTGCTCAAGTAGTTTGGCCCATTGTGGGACAAGACATTTTAAACGGTGATGTTGGCGGTGGTTTCCACGGTATTCAAATCACCTCCGGTTTGTTCCAAGTATGGCGTGGCTGGGGTATCACAAACTCCTTCCAGCTTTACGTGACTGCGATCGGTGGATTGGTATTAGCAGGCTTATTCTTATTTGCAGGCTGGTTCCATTACCACAAACGCGCTCCCAAACTGGAATGGTTCCAGAATGTGGAATCGATGCTGAATCACCACTTGCAAGTACTGCTAGGTTGTGGTTCCTTGGGATGGGCAGGTCACTTAATCCACGTGTCCGCACCGACCAACAAGCTTTTGGATGCAGGCGTTGCTCTCAAAGACATACCCCTGCCCCACGAGTTCATCTTGAACAAAGACTTGTTGACCGAACTGTACCCTGGCTTTGCAGCTGGTTTAGCACCTTTCTTCACCTTGAACTGGGGTCAGTATGCTGACTTCCTTACCTTCAAGGGCGGTCTGAACCCGGTTACAGGCGGCTTGTGGTTGACTGATATTTCTCATCACCACTTAGCGATCGCAGTTCTCTTTATCGTTGCTGGACATCAGTACCGTACCAACTGGGGTATTGGTCACAGCATTAAAGAGATCCTGGAAAACCACAAAGGTCCTTTCACCGGTGAAGGTCACAAAGGTCTCTACGAAAACCTGACCTCATCCTGGCACGCTCAGTTGGCTACTAACCTGGCCTTCTTGGGTTCGCTGACCATCATCATCGCGCATCACATGTACGCGATGCCCCCCTATCCATATTTGGCAACTGATTATGCTACACAGTTGTGCATTTTCACCCACCACATGTGGATTGGTGCATTCCTTATAGTCGGCGGTGCGGCTCACGCTGCCATCTTCATGGTGCGGGATTACGATCCAGTTGTGAATCAAAACAACTTGCTGGATCGGGTGCTTCGTCACCGTGATGCGATTATTTCTCACCTTAACTGGGTGTGTATCTTCCTCGGCTTCCATAGCTTTGGGCTTTACATCCACAACGATACAATGCGTGCTTTGGGGCGTCCCCAAGACATGTTCTCTGATAATGCAATTCAGTTGCAGCCAGTTTTTGCCCAGTGGGTACAAAATATCCACACCCTAGCTCCTGGTGGCACTGCTCCCAATGCGCTAGAACCCGTTAGCTATGCTTTCGGCGGTGGGATTTTGGCTGTAGGCGGTAAAGTTGCGATGATGCCCATTGCTTTGGGTACGGCGGACTTCTTAATCCACCATATTCACGCATTCCAAATCCACGTTACTGTCCTAATTCTGCTCAAAGGTGTACTGTTTGCCCGTAGCTCTCGTCTGATTCCAGACAAAGCAAACCTGGGCTTCCGCTTCCCCTGCGATGGTCCTGGTCGTGGTGGTACCTGTCAAGTGTCTGGTTGGGACCATGTGTTCCTCGGACTTTTCTGGATGTACAACACAATATCCATTGCAATTTTCCACTTCAGCTGGAAGATGCAATCAGATGTCTGGGGAACCGTAGATGCAGATGGGGCTGTGACTCATATCACTGGTGGTAACTTTGCCCAAAGCGCCATCACCATCAACGGTTGGTTGCGAGACTTCTTGTGGGCGCAAGCTACGCAAGTCATCAATTCCTATGGCAGTGCGCTATCTGCTTATGGACTCATGTTCTTAGGCGCTCACTTTGTTTGGGCATTCAGCTTGATGTTCCTGTTCAGTGGTCGCGGCTACTGGCAAGAACTAATTGAGTCCATTGTTTGGGCGCATAACAAACTGAAGGTAGCACCAGCAATTCAGCCTCGCGCTTTGAGTATTATTCAGGGTCGGGCTGTAGGGGTAGCTCACTACCTCTTAGGAGGAATTGCCACAACTTGGGCGTTCTTCCATGCACACATCCTTTCAGTAGGGTAGCAATCAGTTATTGAGTGCTGAGTGATGAGTGCTGAGTGCTGAGTGTTGAAAAAATACTCCAAACTCAGTACTCAAAACTCAAAACTCAGGACTCTAGACGCTGGTATTTGATGGCTAAAGGTCAGAGGATTTATTAAACCTATGGCGACAAAATTTCCGAAATTTAGCCAGGATCTCGCACAGGACCCGACGACTCGTCGGATATGGTATGCGATCGCTACAGGCAACGATTTTGAAACCCATGATGGCATAACAGAGGAAAATCTTTACCAAAAGATTTTCGCTACTCACTTCGGTCACTTGGCAATCATCTTCCTGTGGGCATCCAGCCTCCTGTTCCACGTGGCCTGGCAAGGTAACTTTGAACAGTGGATTAAAGATCCCCTTCACATCCGTCCCATCGCTCATGCGATTTGGGACCCCCACTTTGGTAAACCAGCGATCGAAGCTTTTACCCAAGCTGGCGCTAGTAATCCCGTAAACATTACCTATTCTGGTATCTACCACTGGTGGTATACCATCGGGATGCGGACGAACAGCGAACTATACAACGGTTCAGTATTCCTATTGCTGTTAGCAGCTGTACTGTTGTTTGCTGGTTGGCTGCACTTGCAACCCAAGTACCGTCCTAGCTTGGCATGGTTTAAGAGCGCTGAACATCGCCTAAACCACCATTTAGCAGGTTTGTTTGGTGTTAGTTCTTTGGCTTGGGCTGGTCACTTAATTCACGTTGCTATCCCCGAAGCTCGCGGACAGCACGTAGGTTGGGATAACTTCCTCAACACACCACCCCACCCAGCAGGTTTGACACCTTTCTTCACCGGTAACTGGGGCGTTTACGCTCAAAACCCTGACACTCCTGGGCATATATTCAGCACATCTCAAGGTGCAGGTACTGCAATTCTGACTTTCTTGGGTGGTTTTCATCCCCAGACAGAAGCTTTGTGGCTGACTGATATAGCTCATCACCACTTGGCGATCGCAGTTATCTTTATAGTTGCCGGACACCAGTACCGGACTAACTTCGGAATTGGTCACAGCATCAAAGAAATGCTGAACTCCAAATCCGGTTTAGTACCTGGTAGCAAAAGTGAAGGTCAGTTCAACCTACCTCACCAAGGATTGTACGACACCTATAACAATTCACTGCACTTCCAGTTGGGTATTCACCTAGCTGCTCTAGGAACCATCACCTCTTTGGTGGCACAGCACATGTACGCCATGCCTCCTTATGCATTTATTGCTAAGGACTACACAACTCAGGCAGCGCTGTACACGCACCATCAATACATTGCTGGTTTCCTGATACTTGGTGCTTTTGCTCACGGAGCTATATTCTGGGTGCGTGATTACGATCCAGAACAAAACAAGGGCAACGTCCTTGAGCGCGTGTTGAAGCACAAAGAAGCGATTATCTCCCACCTTAGCTGGGTATCCCTTTTCTTAGGCTTCCACACCCTCAGCTTGTACGTCCACAACGATGTAGTGGTTGCTTTCGGTACTCCTGAAAAGCAAATCCTGATTGAGCCAGTGTTTGCCCAGTTCGTCCAAGCTGCTAACGGTAAAGTACTCTACGGTTTAGATGCCTTGTTATCTAACCCAGATAGTATTGCTTACACAGCATGGCCCAACTACGCTAACGTTTGGTTGCCAGGCTGGTTAGATGCCATCAATGCTGGTACTAACTCCCTGTTCTTGACAATTGGCCCTGGCGACTTCTTGGTACACCATGCGATCGCTTTAGGTCTGCACACCACCACCTTGATCTTGGTCAAAGGTGCTTTGGATGCCCGTGGTTCTAAGCTGATGCCCGATAAAAAGGACTTCGGTTATGCCTTCCCTTGTGACGGCCCAGGTCGTGGCGGTACTTGCGACATCTCAGGTTGGGATTCCTTCTACCTTGCTGCGTTCTGGATGCTCAATACCCTTGGTTGGGTTACGTTCTACTGGCATTGGAAGCATCTAGGTATTTGGCAAGGCAACGTAGCTCAGTTCAATGAGAACTCTACATATCTCATGGGCTGGTTCCGCGATTACCTCTGGGCTAACTCTGCTCAGTTGATTAACGGTTACAACCCTTACGGCGTGAATAACCTGTCTGTCTGGGCTTGGATGTTCCTGTTTGGACACCTAGTTTGGGCTACTGGCTTCATGTTCTTAATCTCCTGGAGAGGTTACTGGCAAGAGTTGATTGAAACCCTAGTTTGGGCACACGAACGTACTCCTCTAGCTAACTTAGTTCGCTGGAAAGACAAGCCCGTGGCTCTGTCTATCGTTCAAGGTCGTGTAGTTGGTCTAGCTCACTTCACTGTCGGCTACATCGTAACTTACGCCGCATTCTTGATTGCTTCTACTGCTGGTAAGTTCGGTTAATTCCGCTGCTAGTTCCGCTGCTAGTTTTGTAGGTAAGTAATAAAAATCCCCTGCCGCAAGGTGGGGGATTTTTTTGGGTTTTGGGTGGGAAAAATAGAGAAAGGGGCGGGCAAGATGCCATTGGTGTCAACTTAAGCCGAAAACTATATCAGACAGGCGTTTTGCAAATCCCTCACACCCTTATCCCCTAACCCCTTCCCCCTTGGGGGAAGCAGGGCTGTTTCATTCCCTAAAAGTCCTTAATTTACAAGCGTATCAGTCAAA
>NZ_JAVRCE010000048.1:0-57653 GCF_034530915.1 Nostoc sp. DedQUE09 | reverse complement strand
GGAGCAGGGGAGCAGGGGAGCAGGGGAGCAGGGGAGCAGGGGAGAAGTTGCAGTAGTTTCCCCTCTGCCGCTCTGCCCCTCTGCCCCTCTGCCTCTTGTGCCCCATGCCCCACGCCCAATATTTTATATTCGAGATAACGGCATTGGAATTCCACAGCATCACCTAGAAACTATCTTTAGATTATTTAAGCGGCTCCATTCCCAGGAAAAATACGGTGGAGGAGCCGGTGCTGGACTAGCTATTGTTAAGAAGATTGTTGAGCTTCATAACGGTAAAATTTGGGTGAAATCTACTGTAGGCGTTGGCTCAATTTTTTATTTTACGTTGGAATAGTTTAAGATAATGACTAAATATATATTTTTGTTAAGCTCTTTTAAGACTACGAATGACAAAAAAACTTCATGAACCGCTGCTCGTTGTTGAGGACAGCAATGAAGATTTTCGGATGCTGCAACGTCTGATGCGGCGTATGTCCGTCCAGAACCCCATACACCGTTGTACTAATGGGGATGAGGTTTTAGAGTTCCTCTATCAACTGGGGAACAATGCCTACACGAAGGGCGAAGACCCACCTAACCCTAAAGTAGTATTACGACCCTCTGTAATCTTGCTCGATCTGAATTTGCCAGGTATTGATGGGCGTGACATTTTAGATCGGCTCAAGCAAGATAAGAGTTTCAAGGGAATCCCCATCGTTGTTTTTACCACATCATCTAACCCCAAGGATATTGAATTGTGCTACCAAAAGGGCGCAAATGGATATCTGGTAAAACCGATGGATGCTCAGGAACTAAAAAAGACGATCCAGGCATTTGTGGATTACTGGCTTGAAGCCAATACGCCGCCTGTGTTGGATTAAGTTGTTTATTGTTTGTTGATGTAGCAGTAGGGGAAAAACGATAATAAAGGAGACGGCTCAGAGGACACAGAGACATTTTCCTCTTTGGGTCACTGTGTCTGTTTGTCTCTGTTAGATTCCTTTTCCCCATTTCCTGTTTTTGACTATTTGGTATTTCTTTAGGATTACTAAAGAATTTAGATTTTATTTACACTTATTTTATATTATTTTTAGAATTATGCAAGAAAACACAATCTGGATAAAAGGGATCTATATGGCTCCCTGATCCTCATAACCTTATGTTGGACACATGGACGCTACTTATCATCGATGATTGTGCCGCAGATCGGAAAATCTATCGTCGATATCTTTTGAAAGATCCGCACCAGTCCTACCAGATTTTGGAGGCAGACTGTGCAGAAGAAGGACTTGCTTTGTGCCAAAAAGTACGTTGCGATGTCATTTTGCTAGATTTTTGCCTACCTGATATGAGTGGGTTAGAACTTTTTGATCGCATCCAGCAGGAGATATTTAAGACTTCTATCCCCGTGATTATGTTGACAGGGCGCGGCGATGAAGAAATCGCTGTGCAGGTAATGAAACGGGGTGCTTTGGATTATTTAGTTAAGCAACATCTTACACAAGATGTGCTGCAACTAGCAGTCCGCAACGCCATTAAGCAATCGTACTTGCAAGCCCAGCTGATCAAAACTCAAGAGAGACAACGCCTAATTGCCACAACTGCTTTACGAATTCGCCAGTCTCTTAACCTAGAGCAAATTTTGAATACGGCTGTAGCCGAAGTACAACAACTTCTAAAGTGCGATCGCGTGATGGTTTATCAGTTTGCCCCAGATACAGATGGTAAAATAGTCGCCTCATCAGTTGAGTCATACAGCACTGTGGCATTGTGCGATCGCGTCGGGGCTAGAACTGGGGAGCAGAGGAGTAGGGAAGCAGGGGAGCAGGGGAGCAGAGGAGCAGAGGAGCAGAGGAGCAGGGAGGAAGTTGCAGTAGGTTTTTCTCCTATGCCCCTGCGCCCTTGTGCCCCTCTGCCTCTTGTGCCCAATTCTCAATCCCCAATCCCTTATATCTATGAGCTTGGCTTGTGTAATTGTGTCAATCTAAAAGAGCAATTTAATACTAAGGCAAATCTGGTAGTTCCGATTAATCTGAGCAACAATGGGAACCCAACACCCAAGCTTTGGGGTTTATTGATTGCTCACCATAATTCCGGGGAGCGACAGTGGCAAACTGATGATGCAGAAATGCTCAATGAAGTATCAGTGCAATTAGCGATCGCTATTCAACAGGCGGAATTGTTAGCCCAAACTCAAGCAGCCCTTGCCAAAGAAAAGCAACTCAATGTATTTAAATCCCAAATAATTACAACGGTTTCCCATGAGTATCGAACGCCGCTAACTTCAATTCTGGCTGCGGCATCAACTTTGGTAAAACATAGCCAGCAATTAGATGAGTCTAAACAACAGAGATTTTTAGGAATCATTGAACAGAAAGCAAGGTATATGTCCAAACTCGTGGATAATATGCTTCTGGTTAACCAACTTGAACTGGAAAAACCCAAGTTTCAACCAATCTCAGTCGATTTACTACAATTTTTTTCTGACCTTTTAGAACAAGAGCGAGAAACAGTAGGCGATCGCCACGAATTGATTTTTAAAATTACTGGTAATCATCATGGATTTTGGGGCGATCGCGGACTTTTGCAACAAATTTTTATTAACTTAATGTCCAATGCAATTAAGTACTCTCCAGATGGAGGCAGTGTAGAATTCCACCTGATCGGCAAAGAATCAGAAGTCAGCTTTTACATCAAAGATGGAGGAATTGGTATCCCGATGGCAGATCAAGAAAATTTGTTTCAATCCTTTAGTCGTGGAAGTAACGTTGACACAATTCCTGGTACAGGCTTAGGGCTAGCGATCGCTAAAGCTTGTGTCGAGTTACATAGTGGCAATATTACTTTGTCAAGTGAAGTGGGGCAAGGAACTAAAGTTACAGTTAGCTTACCGAAGATATGCCCAACTGGTCAACTATCCCCATCATCCACTTGATTTAGATAATTTTAAAAAGCATATTGTAATTATTGCTCTTGAATTTCTATCTTGCTAATCAACCATTCTTTGATTGTTTTACCGCAAGGCTCAGAACTTTGGCAATCATTGACGTTCTCTAAAGAATAAAGCATTTTTACTTTTTTGTTAACGTATTTCTCTGGTTCGCAAACATCAAAGGTTGCACCGACACTTTCATGTACTTTACCATTTTCATCGACAATAGTAACGTAGCATTTTAAGTCTCCGTTTTGCATATCTTTGATAGTACCAGAACTTGGATTATCGTTTTTAATTTCCTTAGATTGATTCTTTTTAGGAGATATTTTTTCAGTTGATGCTGACTTAATAGTTTTTTTGCTATTATCTAGTTTTACTTGATTTACAGAAATAGATTCAGAATTAGCTTGGGTAGCTGTTGCAGTATTTACTGGATTAACTTTATTTTCTTGAGAAGCACTATTGCCAGAGTTACTACAACTCACAATCAACATAGAGCAAAAAAGCAATGTAGTAGTGAAGATTGATTTTTTCATTTGATTTATGTTCGTAAAAACTATTGATAGTTGTTTTGCTCAAAGCGCTACAGGTAAAATTTTTGATTGTCAATCAAAAATTTCATGAAGTTTTTCATGAGATTTCTTGATTATTACAGTTTTATATCTTGGAACTTAGAAATGACATCGCGATATTTGCGGAAAATACTCGGCGTTATCTGCATTTTTGGATACTTTTCTGTAAAATACTTAGAGAATGTCTTGATACTTATAAAATAATGCTTAATTGAAGAAAAATGCAGAATTCAGAATTCAGAATCAAGACGCTCTCTACGACTCGCTATCTGCTTTTTCGATCAGAATTCATTCTGACTCATGACTCCTGAATTCTGTTTCGATAAACTTTAATTGCTAAATATTAATGCTTTGAGCATTAAATAAGTATTTAATAGAGTTTAGAAACTGTAAGTATTGATTTTGTGTTATTTCAAGGTTTTCTCAACTTAAACAAACCATTTGACTGGACTTCCCACGACTGCGTAGCGCGGGTGCGAAAATTGTTGCGCCTCAAACGTGTAGGACATGCGGGAACCTTAGATCCAGCAGCAACAGGGGTCTTACCGATCGCACTTGGTAAAGCCACAAGATTATTGCAATATCTGCCAGAAAACAAAGCTTACAAGGCTACGATTCGTCTGGGTATGCGGACTACAACTGATGATTTAGAAGGTGAAATCATTAGTTCTCAAGCTTGTGGTGGATTGAGTTTAGCAGAGGTGGAAACTGCACTGGCACAATTTGAAGGCAAGATTGAGCAAATCCCCCCGAATTATAGTGCAATTCAAGTGGACGGGAAACGTCTCTACGACTTAGCACGCCAAGGGAAAATGGTGGAAGTTCCAGTGCGAACAGTGGAAATTTTTCACATAGAAATTTTGGACTGGAGAGAAGGAGATTTTCCCGAATTGGATGTGGCGATCGCCTGTGGATCTGGTACATATATTAGAGCGATCGCTCGTGACTTAGGTGCAATCTTAGAAACTGGTGGCACTCTGGCGGCTTTGATCCGTACCGAAAGCAGTGGTTTCGATTTAACAGATAGTCTCACTTTTACCGACTTAGAAGCTAAATTGCAAGGCGGGACATTTCAACCTCTTGCCTCTGATGCAGCGTTACAACATTTGTTATCTGTGACTTTACCAGCAACATCTGCTCAAAAATGGTGTCAAGGTCAACGGGTTTCTCTAAATTCTGAGGTTACTGGGATAGTGCGAGTTTATCAAGAAGAGACTCGTTTTTTAGGTGTTGGACAATTACAAGATGAAGTGTTAATTCCTCAAATGGTTTTTGAACCGATTTCTTGAAGAAGAATTCAGAAGTCAGAATTCAGAAGTGGAGCCGGAGACATTCTGCCTCCGGTAAGAATCAAGATGTTCTCTATAAGACGCACCGTATAGCTTGGTTTATTTGCTGCAAGGGTACGCTGACTCGCATTGGAGTCAACTGAAGCTGAAAGCCTTTTTAAATCTCGTTTCCAGCCTCTAGGCTGGAAATGCTGCTCCTGGTGGCTCTGCCGCCAGCAAGGGAGGCGGAGCCTCTAGGACAGCATTCCCAGTCGGAGACTGGGAACGAGACAATAGTCGCACACAATTCAATTCTGAATTCTGACTCCTAACTCCTGAATTCTTTCTTGTTAAACCAAATAACTCGTATTTGGTACGATCGCAAAGAAGGCATACTCATACCAAGCAGTCCAGATGAAACTCCGAATCCATCGCTGACGCTTATCGGGACTCAATTCATATTCAAACGCCCCACGAGATACATCAATGGAAGATAGATGAGAGTTGCAACCGCAGCCATGCTGATAAGTAAAACCGTATTTAGAAGCAATACTTTGCACCTTCATTTGAATAGCAAATACCTTACCCGCATGCAGTATGGCATCCCAAGCACGTTTATGTTCAATATCGCGCTGATCGAATCGTAAGGCACGTTCTTCAAAAACATGATCGCGGTAAATTGGTGCTAAATGCACGTGATAAAAACTTGCTGGTAGTTCATAACCAAATTCATTGAATAAATCTATGCCGATGCGAGCCACTTTTAATTCATCAGCGTAATCGATTCCTTTTGACTCCACATCACGAAGAATTTCTGCAAAGTTCGGATAGCTGTGTTTGAGAAAGTCTTGCCCAAAAAACTCTAAGGTTTCCCATGCTAGTTGTGCAAATAACTGGGAAAATGATGGTATTAGGTGAGCTAATTGGGGGCGATCGCTAAATAAATCAACATCACCACGTTCTAATTTATACAAAAATAGCTGTGCCATCTCAACATAGCTTTGGGCCTGGGAAAGTCCGACACTCGTGGTTCCTCTAGCAATGTCTTGCCATATAGAAGGTAGTTGAGAAACATGAACCGCATTTTCTCCAGCAATGACTGCAACCGGAGGACATTCGAGAAGTTGCATCGACAATCTCCTTTAAGACTTTAATGTGTAATTTACCTTAAACGCTCGCTAAATCTATCTTCTTAACACAATAAAAAATGTTTGACAGACTGTCTTTTGACAACGAGCGCAATTTCATTCATAATTTTTGGGATATTGGGCATTAGCTATTTTAGGATAATTCATAATTCATAATTCAATTATCCATTCAAAGCATTCTTTTCACATACCTGCTATTTTTCTATATATTTTCTCGCCCTTGACTAACTCTTCATAGTAAGGCTCATAAGAGGTGAATCTGATAGATTCTTGTCTTCCTAAACCCAAGATGCCAAAAGTACAAAGGCTATTATAAAACAGTTCGTGTACTCGCCTTTGGAGTGCCTGATTAAAATATATGAGGACATTACGGCAAAGAATCACATTAAACTCATTAAAAGAACTATCAGTGGCTAAATTATGCTGGGCAAA
This sequence comes from Nostoc sp. DedQUE09, assembly GCF_034530915.1. Lineage (NCBI taxonomy): Bacteria > Bacillati > Cyanobacteriota > Cyanophyceae > Nostocales > Nostocaceae > Nostoc > Nostoc sp. DedQUE09. The sequence continues at coordinate 51,319 of NZ_JAVRCE010000048.1, read as the reverse complement.
AACAACATTTTCTCTTAGGGATGAGCGAAAAATAGCATTGTCATAAGCTGCTGTATAATATTCTGAGAAAGACTTCTTGCCGCCTGCTCTTAGATAAAGCTGAGTATATTCCTGCATCATTTTCAGCGAGAAAATCCCACTTTTGGCATTTTGTAATACCTTCTCATTCGTATCAGTGGCATATATGCGGCAACGGTGATAAAGTCCTTCTTCTTGCAGTAAAATTGCCATTGAATAAACTTCTTCACCAGTTGAACATCCAGCGTGCCAGATGCGAATAAACGGATAGGTTTGTAAGAAGGGAATAACCTGATTTCTGAAAGTATTATAAAAGCTGGGATCGCGAAACATGGATGTTACATTCACCGTCAGAGCAAGCAAAAATCTTTCTAAATAGGGGCGGTTGTGGAGTAATCGCTCTTGTAATGCAGAAACATTTGCTAACCCTTCTAATTGCATGAAGCCCTGAATACGACGCTTCAGTGAGGAAAGAGCATAATTGCGAAAGTCATAACCGTAGTACTGATACACACCCTCTAATAGCAGGTGTATTTCTATATCCTCTAAAATCGGTTTGGGCAGAGGCATAATACTCATAATTCATAAATTATCATTTATCATTTATAGATTTCAGTTTAACCAAGTGGCTCTTACTATTAAAACAGCGATCGCAATTATTGAGATTCCAGCTAGCCATCTCACCTGATAACGCAGATTTTTAATCTCTTGGCTCAGACTTTCTCTTTGTGGTATGGAATATGGTTCTAGTTGTACAACTTCAATAGCTACTTGTTCGGGTGTCTTTTGGGTATTTTCAAACGAGACTTGTGTGTGCAGCCAATTAGTAATCAGTTGGGGACAGTTCTTTTTAAACCAATTTAAAGCTAAGGTTTTAAAAACTGGTTTCGACATTCTGGCAATTAATTTCATTACCCTGTTTAAGGGTTTGAGGCGAAGCTTTTGATTGATCAGATTGACTGAACCAACATCATAAAGACAATCCAGAATTAGTTTCACAGTGGCTTCTTCACTGTTAACCAAGTTTTGCAGTAAAATCAGAACATCATGCATACGTTCTGCTTCCATATACTTTTCTGCCAAGTTTTCTGGAGGGCTTACAGAAGGATTTACAGTTGGATTTAGGGTATTTTTTCTTACTATCGTCATATTGGTAACATAGCAGCCATAATAATTTCCGTACACCTATCTACCGAGAGAAAGATTTTTTATCTAGAGAGAGAACCTAAAAGCCAAAATTTATTCGTGAGAGACATGACTAGATCGTGTCTGTAAAAAAGCTATTTGTCTAAATTCTTATAATTTTTTCTCTACTTATGGATAAATAAAATTTTTATTTAGATGCTAACACCTCAATTTGGGAAATTACCCGTTCTAATTCCTCAATTATTACAGTAGTTTCAGTCTTTTTAAAGGCATCTACAAGCGCCCGGTAATACCAAAGAGTACCTTCTTTACGCCCATGAAAACGTTCCCAAAGTGATTCGCCCAAAATCCGATAATCTTTGAGAATAGATTGGGCGTTATAAAGTTTATCCGCTAATGACACAAGCAGGACTGATGGGGAAGCAGTAGGAATATGAGCAATGTATGCTTCCTTGCGCTGTCGCCAAGGGGGTTTTGGAGTTGTATCAGCGTCAGTACAACCATCTACAATTGCCGTTACCTTGTCACCAAAGCGACGGCGAATTTCTTCTCGTGTTGCAGCGCCACCTTGGTCTTCGATCGCATCGTGTAACAGAGCTGCGATCGCTTCATCTTCATTTGCCCCGTATTCTAAAGCAATACTGGCGACACCTAATAAATGGGCAACATAAGGGACGCCTGAACCTTTACGAACTTGGTTAGCGTGTAGTTGGGTGGCGTAGGTAAGGGCTGCGGTAAAACGTTCTGAGAGCATTGTATAAAAAATTCCAGCAGTCAGAAGAACTCAACCGAAATATTGGGTTTATGTCAATTTTATAACATATCGCTTCAAGTGCAGAGGTAATAAAGGATGAAAGGGGTACAGAAGGGAAATTGAAATTTGAAATTAGATAGACAACATTTAAATCTATATTCCATCGCCAGATAGATAAAACTCTGCTGTTAGTTTATTAAATTTACTCAAGGATGTGCTTTAAACTAGGAGTTAATTTGCATAATGCCAGACAATCCTGGATTAGGAGAGCAAGCGCTCAATAAAGCGGCAGAAATAGGATTATCTAGTCAATTAGATGAAGTAGAAAATTTAGATGTAGACATCAAGACAGACCCGCTGAAACTAGTTCAGGGAGAGGTGGATCAGGTCAAGATTGCAGGAGAAGGTTTGGTTATGCAGAAAGACCTCCGCATGGAGGAATTGGAAATGCAAATGACTAGCGTTGCCATTAATCCTCTAAGTGTGGCTTTTGGCAAAATTGAATTAACTAAACCGACTAAAGCTCATGCACAGGTTGTGTTAACTGAAGCTGATATTAATCGTGCCTTCAATTCCGAATATGTGCGTTCACAACTGCAAAGTCAAAAAATACATATTAACGGGCAACTGAGGACTATTGAACCTCAAAATGTAGATTTTCAATTACCGGGTAATGAGAAAGTAGCATTAAATGCCAGCATAAAATTAGTAGAAACTGGGGAAAATCAGCAAGTTGCTTTTTCCGCAGTCCCCAGAATTAGCAGTAATGGAAAAAGTGTTACTTTGGAAAATGTCGAGTATGGCGAAAGTGAGGAAATATCGCCAGAGTTGACAAAAGCTTTGATCGATCAAACTAGCGAAATTTTGAATTTAAGTAACTTTGATTTAGATGGTATGAGTCTACAAGTCAACCAACTAAAAGTAGAAGTAGGTAAACTAATCTTACAGGCTGAAGCGTATGTGGAAAAAATTCCTTCAGCTTAAAAGTGTAACGTTCATAAATTCAGGATACTAATAATGGAAACTACAGAAACAACACAAACAGGTTCAACACCTTTCCCTAATATTCCACCACTTATTGAAAGTAACGATAGTGAGTATCGTGATACTGGTGTACCCAGTACAGTTGCGATCGCTGGACATCCCCTACACCCCTTAAGCGTAATCTTTCCTATAGCCTTTTTAGCCGCCGCTTTGGGTAGTGACATTGGTTACTGGTTAACTGGCGATTTCTTTTGGGCTAGGGCTTCGCTATGGTTAATCGGACTAGGATTAGCTGGAGGCTTAATCGCAGCAGCGATCGGTCTGAGCGACTTTTTGAAAATTGAACGAGTCCGCAAGCGCGCCGCCGGTTGGACACATCTAATACTTAACGTTTCTATACTAGTTTTATCACTCGTTAACTTTCTCCTACGCTTGGGTGATGCTGAATCCCGAATCGTACCTTGGGGACTGTTAATCTCGCTTGTTGTCGGTACGCTAACCAGTGCTTCTGGTTGGTTCGGCGCTGAACTCTCCTATCGCCACAAAATTGGTGTAGTGGGTGGAGGTAGCAGAAGATATCCTTAAAGGATGTGTAGGCAGTGTTTCGACTACGCAGCAGTTGAGCGTAGTCGAAACTCAATAATCAGACAGGAAGTAAGGCAGAAGATAGGAAAACGCAGCACTTAACAAGATAGTTGCCTGAAGCTAGAAATCCAGTGACAGATTATTATTTATAGCTTCCACTAAGAATATTTAGCAGTTATAGTTTGTATTTGATACAGTTTTGATACATCTTGTGCAATAGAGATAAGTCCGATACAAGGTTTTTATAAATCAAAAGTTGGGAGGATATTTCCCTTGCCCAGCAAGGGTTTTGAACCAATCTCGCAATCAAAAATTTAGCTTGTTTAATTAATAACTGTATACTTTATCTATGCGGTGAAAAAAATTACATCCTGTTAAATACAAGCTATTTATATACATAGGCTTATAAAAACTAAAATTATACAAAGGGGTGAAATTAGCAATATTGAATTTTATACTAAATTAAGTTTAAAAAAGTGCGCGAGCGGTAATTTTCAAACTTTAAGTGTTTTAATAAAGTTATTACCGAAAGTTTAGAGAAGCAAAAACATGAAAGGTTTTAGGAAACTATCCTCAATAGCAGTGTTGCTATTTGCCTTTATGTCTCCGCCCTCATTAGCTGAAGCGAAAGATATTTCTCTAAGTAATGCTTTGAATGAACAAAGCGTTGCACCAGATACTAACCTGGTTGGAAATAAAACCGGGGAGGTTTTGATTGCTCAACGGCGGTCAAGACGATACTATAGACGAGGGCAGGGCTTCGGACGATACCAGAGAATCCGACGAGGGGACGGCTTCGGACGATACCAGAGAATCCGACGAGGGCAGGGCTTTGGACAACGCCAGATTATCCTACGACAGCAGGGCTTCGGACGACGCCAGATTATCGAACGACGGGATCCCTTCGGACGATACCAGATTATCCGACGACGCTATTACAGATATGAGTGAAAATGACGTAGGCATAATACCCTTCTCCTAACAGAGAGGCTACGCGTAGCTTGCTTCTATGAAGTGGTACGCGAAGCTTCCGGCTAGATAAATTTTGCCTACTAAGGATTTCGGATAAGGCAGATAATTAGTTTTTATATCATGTCCGCTTAGATTATTTATTAAACCCTTAATCCCCACCCCACCTGCGAGGAGGGGATTAAGGGGAGCCAGTGCGGTCTTCTCCCAAGGGGAGACGCCAAGGGCGATAGCGCAGCGTTAGCGAGCCTGCGAGCGTCTGGGGTCTCCCCAAGTGGAGCATCTAGCGTGTGGGGTGCAATGATTAGGGGAATCATGACTGATTACGCAAACATAATATTAAAGATGTCTATTGAGGGCTAATGATATACAGCGGTTCTCAGTTGAGTGAGGTACAAGAACCCCACCCCCAACCCCCTCCCCGCAAGCGAAGAGGGCAGGGTGGTTTCATACGAAAAAAGAAAAATACATAAGCCTTGATTTCTTGTTTTGTAGCATGGCTTTTTACCCCTCTCCAAACCTCTCCCCGAAACGGAGAGAGGCTTTGAAACCCAGTTTTAGTTTTTCTCTGGTTGTATGAAACCACCCTGCTCCCCGCAAGCGAGGAGAGGAATATGATGTACCTCATGTGATTAGTAAACGCTATAAATAAGCCAATTGTTAATAGAAATCTAGTGAAAAAGAATGTAGAGACGGACTGCTACATCTCTACAAGGGTTTTAGATAACACATATTTAATTTCACCAGATGTCTAATGGTTAGTAACCACTAAACATTAAACCTGCCTTGAAAATAGAGGCTGAAACAACGCAAAATCGTTCCAAGATCATTTTCATTGTTCCTTGTGAGCGCAGCTTATGGAGTCTCTTGCAAAAATATATTTTTGCACTCTTAGGGAAAAGGAAAAAGGTTAAAGGGAAAGGATTTTGAGTTTCTTTACCCTTTTCCCCTGCCCCTTATCCCCAGAGGGGGCCCCACCTTCCCCTTTACCCCGACAAATGCCAAGAAGTCTATTAACTATAGTGGCTCACTCCAGTCTGCGATTAATCGCTGGTATCACTTTGAAATTGGCGATTTTCCAAGGTTGTATCATCAAAATTTGTTGCTGAGATGCAAATTCACTACTAGCGGAACGCTCTAATAAATCTACTGTATTTTCGAGATTTAAACCTAAATCACTTTGCAAAGATAACTCGGCTGTTTCTCCGTGAGATTCATAACATCGCAGAATTAACTGCTGTGGATCATCTTCAGATGGTTTCAAGGCCATCAAGATTAAATTTTCAGCTGATAAATCTAGAAAACTTACTCCTTCAATAGTGCCGATAGCGGTAGGGGAGGGTTTAGCCAGTGGCCAATTGAATATCACTTGCAACGGTATATTCAATTCATAGCCACGCCGTACTGTATGGGCTGATTCCCAGCTATCAGCATGAGGATACAAGGTATATTTGAACTCATGAAAACCTCGGTCAGCTTTTGAGTCTGGCCAATTAGAACTGCGTAGCAGTGTTAGGCGGAGTTGATTTGGTTTACTGTCATAACCGTATTTACAATCATTGAGCAAACTGACACCATAACGATTTGGGATTGCAGTATTTGTCTGTGTTTCTTCTGCTGTTAAATCAGCCCAACGCAAAGCAGGAACTTCCCATTTTGCTTGTTCTGCGGGGGTTTGCGGTTTAGTTGGGCGGCGAATCGCGCCACAGGGAATTTCATAAGTAGCAAAGTCGGCTTCAATATTTAGAGGAAAAGCAGCTTTCACTAAGACATGATTTTCTTGCCAATTCACAGTTGTAGCGATGTTCAGCAGAGGTGAACCAGCTTGCAGAATATAGTCTTGGCAAAATTCCGATTCACCCAACTGACGCACCACGCGTACACGACTTTGCACTGGGCCTTGTTCTAACCACTGAATAGATTGAAGATTTGTTGAGGGTAAGGGATGTTGAGCATAATTGGGGTCTATATTCCAGGCATCCCAATATTGCCCACTGTCTTTAAAAGCTTGCAGTTGATTCCCCGCCCCACTCAAAACTTCTCGCTGATAAGTTTTGTCAAAAACACTTGATAAATCTCCGGTGTCGGGATCTATAACAACTTGCAAGAATTCATTTTCTAAAATCCAGTCTGAAAACAGTGGGGGAGATGAGGGAGAGAGGCGATTAATTTCGTCTGGACTGGAGAGTGAAGGGGAAAGCCAAAATATGCGGTAGCCTACGGGTGGAATTTCGGTGGCGAGAAATAGTAGGGTTGATGGTTCAGATAGTTGGGAGACTAGCTGGTTTCCAGAAGCATCGTAAATCTGCCATTCTTGGGTAGTTGTTGGTGGTGTGGGCAAGGCTACAGAGATTACCTCAGAACGTTGCCAATTAAGAGAATTGAAAACAAAAATAGGTAGACTATCAGGTTTTGGTGGTTCTGATAGGGTAATGTGAGATGCGATCGCTAAAAGTGATTCCTGTAATATTTTCGTTCCCACTTGTTCCACTTGCTGCCATTGGGGCAACGCATCTGTGTAAACTTGGGTAATTGAAGAACCAGGTAAAATATCGTGAAACTGTTGAAATAACACCAGTTTCCAAGCTGCTTCAATTTCTGCTTTAGGATATGTCAAACCACAGCTTATAGTTGCCAAGGTAGCAAATAGTTCAGCTTGATATAATAAATTTTCACAACGACGATTCCAGCGTTTTTGATCTGCGTGGGTAGTATAGCAACCGCGATGAAATTCTAAGTATAGTTCGTCATTCCAAGTAGGGAATAAGGGAGAATCATCACTACTGCCTCCCGTCTCCTGTCTTCTGCCTTCTGCCTCACTTCGACTCCTTTCGACTTCGCTCAAGGCAAGCCGCTCAGTGACCACCTGCCTCCTGCTTCCTTTACTGATTTGCTGTAAATACTTTTCAGCCGTCGTAAATTCTAAGTCTGGGAACAAAGGTGACTTTTGCCAGCGTTGGGCGGTTTCTAACATATCACGGGTGGGGCCGCCGCCGTGGTCGCCGACACCGGGAAGCCAGAGGGATTCTGGTAAACTAGTTTGGGTTTGCCACTCAAGAGCATAAGTTGCCATTTTAACAGGGTCTATAGCTTCACCGATGGGTGCAGACATCAAACTAAAGACTTCGCTGCCATCAGGCGATCGCCACCAAAAAGCCCCATAATCAAATTTAGTAGTATCATTCCACCGCAACTTCTGCGTCACAAAATACTCAATTCCGGCATTAGCGAAAAACTGCGGTAAAGTTGCACAGAAACCAAAAGAATCTGGAACCCATTCCACAGTTGAAAACTTGCCAAATTTCTCCTGGATGTAGCGCTGACCATACAGTAGCTGACGGACTATTGATTCACCAGCAATTAGGTTGAGTTCTGGTTCCACCCACATTCCGCCGACAACTTCCCAACGTCCGGCGGCTACCTGTGCTTGAATTTCCCTAAACAAATCCGGGCGATGTTCTTCAATCCAAGCATAAAGTGCGGGACTTGAATGACAGAAAATTAACTCAGGAAAATCTGCTTGCAACTTCAGAACCGACTCAAAAGTATTTTGCGCCGCATTCCAAGTTTCACTTACAGGCCATAGCCATGCTAAATCTAAGTGAGCATGACCCAACAAGAAAATTTTAGATTTTTGATCTCCCCAACCCCCGATCAATTGGGGGGCTAAGATATCGGATTGAATTAGGTTTTGGCGTAGAGATAAAAACGATTTTACCAACTCTCCCTTCTCTTCCTCCGTGCCCTCTGCGCGTCTGCGGTTCGTAACCTCCCCCACCATCGCCGCCAAAACATCCAACTTCTCCGGCGCAAATTTTTCTAAATAAAGTTGCACCACAGCTAACTCATCAGCCACAAAACCTGGATCGGGATTATTATCAACATAAGACTCATAAACTAGGAGCGATCGCACTAAAGCACCATCACAATGTCCCGGACTGACTAACCGCAAAGCCACAGTGAATTCTTCCCCTGCTGTCACCCCCTGACACAGAAGCACTCTCGGCGAACAATCAAATAAATCACCCTCCAGCACTAACTCGCCATTTACATAAATCTCAGCAGAATCCGCCCACCAAACCAGCGCCAGCCGCAAAGATAATCCCGCTAAGGGATAACCGTGTAAATCTTGGGGAACCACCAATCTTTGCACTAGCCATAGCACTTTTTTCCCACCCGTCCAAGCAATATGTTCTTTAGCATTCAACTGGGCAGGTTGCCAATGAGACAAATCAGCAGCTACAACATCAGTAATAACTAGGTCAGATTCCTGATATAGCCACGTAGACTGAAGATTAACTTGACAAAAAGAGCGCAGTTGCTCAATTGCTTGTGAGATAAATTTGGTCTGGGATTGAGAGACAGTCGGGGTCATATATTCGCTAAGATGGGGTGTTGGTCGTTTTTATTGTTTGGCGCGAGTCTCACAACTTAACAAGACTTGAACTAAAAAATTACTACTATGTCTTCTGGTTCCTCTGGTCGTTATCAAAGCAGACTATTTAACTTTGTCCACCAGCAATCTCGGCGGGTGACACAACAGTGGGAACACACCTTCCGGCATTTGCAAGTCGCCACTAAGTGGGGTGTCGAGGTACTACTTTACCCAGTGTATCTACTGTTTCAGTCATCTGAATCATCTGGGAAAACGCTACATACTAAAGAACCACAAACTAGATTCAAGTTACAACCAAATGATACCGATTTCCAGCCTGAAACTCTACCCGATGCTGATAGTCCCATTCAAAATGTACTAGAGGCAGTCAATTACCTATCATCAGATGAACCCACCTCCACTTCTACGAAAGCATCTGAACATTTCAATCCCTTGGCTTTATTAGGGGTTTTTCAGCTGAAATTCATTGAAAAGAACTCTAATCTTACTCAATCATCAAATATTACGGTTAATCAAGCTGTCAGTCTCAACCCTTCACAATTAGACAATGCCCTTCAACAGCGTCTTCCAATAGTGCGAGGAATTGCCACAAATTTGATGAGTCGAAATTTAGTACTTGTTACTGCCGACAATGAAATTCTAGATATTTTAACACCCGAACAACAGGCAAAATTAGAAGACCGAATTATTAACGAAATTGCTAATTACTGGCAGTATTGGCGTTTGATTGTAGCTAAAAAAGAAACGCAGCTATTACCACAAATTGACCGATTATTAGCAAAACTCACTGACGTAAATCCAGCTAAAATTCCAGTTTTAGCCGAGAGTATACCAAAAGATTTACTCAATACAGATAGATTATTAGCATTTCTAGATATAACCATTGCTAAGTTGGAATCGAATGCTTTAGTCCCAGTGCAAGAACGTAGCCAGGAAATTGTCCAAGTTGCCCAAACTCAGTTAAAGATATTTCTTTATGGCAAAGAGCAATTAGCTGCTAAAGGAGAAATTGCCTTTACCGCTGATGGTTTAGAAACTCATTCACAGAATTTTCAGGCTTTGATTGAGGCGGCACTTAATTACTTTTTTGGTGTTGGTAATAGAAAAACACTTGAGACAACAACTAGTAATGAGAAATTGCCAGGTAAACTCTTCTCGTCACGCCTGAGAAAAGCCTTATCCAAAAGCCCTCTGGGAGAGAACCAGGATTTCACAGACGATCCTTGGCTAACATGGAATGATTTATTTGGTGACACCAAAACCGTTGCTGACAAGCCAGTTACACTTTCTGGAGGGATAAATCCTGCTTTAGCCCCAAGTTTATCGAGAAGGCATTTTCCACAAAAGAATTTGAGTGTAAAACAACCTAAATTTGGATCTGGTTTGGTACAAAGAAAACAACCAAGTCGTAATCTTACTTCAAGTCAAAAAACATCTGGAAAAGTTGCCTCTGTAAAACAAACTCAAACTCGTATTTCCCAAACTAAAAGCGAGAGTCGTAAAGGGGAAATTTTGCAACAGCAATTTCACCAAAGCAGTGAAGTTGAGGCGCAGCCAGACTGGATAGAAACCACAGCAACTTCAACTGGCTATGAAAAGCACCCCTTAGAGCAACTTCTGGAATGGCTTGATTATGTTATGGTCTGGCTAGAAGAAAGATTTGTAAAGGTTTTTCAGTCGTTGCGGCAGCTGTGGCAAGGAAAATAATACTAATTCGTAATTAAGATTTGTCAGATTGCATCTGGGTTTCTAGATTTACATCTGTAGCCTGATTTGGAGAGTTGGTATAAACTGGCAGATATTTTTGAATAAACTATTATAATAGTAACAATTTTTCAATTTCAGGATAATTTGGATTATCTATAATGTTGTTGGTGGTTGTCTAAGTGAAAATTATTGTTTACTGTAAATATTTCAATTTCAAAAATCCATTAGATAAACCGAAAATTGAGACGTTTGTGGTAAATCTGCCTCAAATCCCGAAGATAGGTGAAACAATTGTAATCGAAAGAATTTCACCCCAAAAGCAGTTTGTAATTATCTTTGAATACATTGTGACAGCAGTACAATTTAATGCATCTAGGGAATCGGCTGATGCAGCAGATGCCCAGGTAAACGCATTTTTGAACCACTGTTGGGAGGGAACATCAAATTTCAAAGTTACAAACTTTTTAGAACAATAATCTATTACCACAATATATGATTGAGTAAATAACGTAATAGCTTTAATCCGGTTGGTTCAGAGTAATCAGTTGGCAAAAGAGCCAACATTGCATTTTGCAATTTTTCTAAAGCGATGTTTACTTCCTGGCGATTTGGTCTGGTTGTTTGGGTAAAGTATAATGGTTCGCCTACCCGAATTGTTAACTCTTTTCCCAAATAGAGATCGTGAGTTCCAATCAGCCCAACTGGAATAATCGGTACACCAGCTCGCAAGGCATAAATTACAGTCCCGCGCTTCAAAGGGAGATGCAATTGAGCCTCAGCAGTTCCTAGTCTTCCTTCGGGAAAAAGAATCATCCCATCCCCGCGAGTCAAAATTGCCAGAATAATCCGGTCTATTTGTCGCAGTGTATGCATATCTTCCCCTGTGGGTACTGTTTGTTTAATTGCTGCGGCTAGCTCAACTAAATCTTGCCTTCCTGCTTTAGCCGCTTCTATGACAGCAATTTCTTCTTTCCACACCCGTTCTAAAGGAATAACGCCCCCTGCAAAATCCAGGGTGAAGCGCTTCCACCACTTGTTATAGAGGGTACGGGCATCACCCAGGATGTAATAGTAAGGTTGGGTGGGGAGTTCAGCTAAAAGGAGTAAGGGATCGATGTGGTGGAGATGGTTGACTGCTAGAATTGCAGGTTTCTGAGGTATCCTTTCGAGGTGTTCGACCCTTACTTTGAAAAAGGAATGGATGAGCGATCGCATCACAAAGCGACGCAGCCCGGAGTTGGCTCTAGGTTCGGAATGCCCTTGACTAATGGCTTCGAGGCGATTGAGACTTTTTTCGATAATCTGCCGAACAGCGCGATCACTAGCCGCAGCTATACCCTCTTTTACTCGCTTGATTGCGGCAGCACTCAAGGGTGGCAAAGCTTCTAATTGTGTATTATCTTCCTGCTGATGGCTAGATTTTGAATTGGAAGTTACCCCATCAGCTAGGTCTTGCCGAACAGATTCCCTAGAAGAACTTTTGATAATACCCTCTTTGAATTCATAAAATAATCGTAATTATTGAGGTCATATTATTAACCAACCCACGGTTAGAAGTTGTGGAATCATTTTCAGGATATTTTAACTACATGAGGGTAATTCAATTAACTGTAATTACTCTCTTAGATGTTGACTTTTTAGTAGCTTGCTGGGAAATACCTAAAAAATTAACCCTATGATTGACCATAGCGATCGCCTAGCTTCTCATAAAGAAGGCAAATTCCAGGGTGTTGGAGGACTTGAACTGTATTATCAAAGCTGGCATCCAGAGGGTAAAGTCCGGGCAATATTAGCCATTGTGCATGGACTCGGAGGGCACAGCGATCGCTACATTAATGTAATTGAGCATTTGATACCCAAGCAATACGCTGTCTACGCCTTAGACTTGCGCGGTCATGGACGCTCACCGGGTCAGCAAGGCTATATCAACGCTTGGAGCGAGTTTCGTGAAGACTTGGGAGCCTTTTTACAATTAATTCAGACTCAGAATCCTGGATATCCAGTTTTTCTCTTGGGTCACAGTTTAGGCGCGGTGATTGTCTTAGATTACATTCTGCGCTATCCCCAACAAGCATCATTATTGCAGGGTGCGATCGCTCTTGCGCCGACCTTGGGGAAAGTTGGGGTTTCACCGATTCGGGTACTTTTAGGAAAAATGCTCTCACAGGTGTGGCCGCGTTTCACCCTAAATACAGGTATTGACATCAGCGCTGCTTCACGAGATCCGCAGATTTTAGCTGCGATCGCTCAGGATACACTGCGACATACCCTTGCTACTGCCCGTCTGGCTACAGAATTCTTTGCAACAGTTGATTGGATTAATGCTCATGCAGGTGATTGGCAATTACCATTACTGATTCTCCACGGTGGCGCGGATCGAGTTGCTTTGCCAGCAGGAAGCGACATCTTTTGCCAACGGGTAAACTGTACAGATAAGCTGAGAATTGAGTATCCAGAAGCCTATCATGAGATTCAGAGTGACCTCAATTATCGCGAGGTACTAGCTGATTTAGAAAATTGGTTGGAGCGACACCTACCATCTGAGGTAGTGCAGTTAGGACGGGGAAGCGCTGAGTTAGAATTTCCCAGTTATTAGCAGTCTAATACTCATTAATGCGCCAAAATTATTAAGCCACATCTCCAATAATCAGTCAGTAACTAACTCGTACCTGAACTTTATATCGTATAGTTTCACTAGCACCAGCGTAACGCAATTACCAAGGTAATCTGCTCCCATCCCATGAGAAAAAGTGTCCACTATCGCCTTCTTGAAGCTGTTCGATGACGGCCAATAATTGGGTAACAGTACGTTCCACTGAAAATAATTTTTCCGCAGGGACATTTCTTTGGAAAGGACGAGAAAGGCTGGTATCAGTTGTACCAGGATGCAATGTTACTATTAATGCTTTCGGACAACTTCTTTTATACTCAATTGCCGCAGTTCGCATCAACATATTGAGTGCTGCTTTAGAAGCCCGATAGCCATACCATCCACCAAGTTGGTTATCGCTAATACTGCCCAATTTCGCAGAAATAGTGGCGAACACGCTGCGTTCTCCATGACGAAACAGAGGCAATAAATGTTTAGCCAGTAAGACAGCACCAATACTATTTATCTGAAAGTAGCGCAGCAAATTTTCTGAATTGATCTGTTTTAAGCTTTTTTCAGGTTGCAAAGTATCTTCATGTAATAGTCCTACACAGTTGACTACCAAATGCAGTTTGTCAACTTGAGTATGTATTTTTTGAACAGCTTCAATAATCTGTAACTCGTCAGTAATATCCATCTCCAAACAAATTAATCGCTCAGGATATTCGTTTGCAAGAGCTATTAACTCTGAGGCCAATTTTGGTTGACGAGAAGTTGCATAAATTTTAGCTATTCTGCGATCTTGTAGCAATTTTTTCACAAAACTCAAACCAATACCTTGGCTGGCTCCCACAATCAAAGCATTGACAGGATTAATTTCATCGATAAAAGACATTAGAGCAAAGCGCCACCACAACTAGAACCACACCCAGCAGTACAACCATAGCAATAAGCAGCAGTTTGTACCTCACTAATTAGGTCTAAATTGCCAGCTTCTAACAATTTGCCAACTGTCAAAGTTTCACCATTGCGAGTTTTTGCAGGCAAATTCATCATTTGGTTAAAGTCACAATCATATACATTGCCCAGATAGTCAATTGAAAGTTCATCGCGACACATTAAATGTTCAACTGTGCTGGGATTAAAATGCGACTCTAAAAACTGCAAATAGCTGGTGTATAGTTTTCTCCGTTCTAAATGCATTTTGGTTCTACCAACTGGTAAATTGGTAAAGGTGAAGAGGTTGTTAAACGCAATATTAAAATGTTCTTGTAAGAACATTTTGTAATCTCGTTCTAGGTTACTCTGTTCGGGAGCTAAAGAAAATTTTTCATCGGTGGGTAACTGGGGATTAAAAACCAAGTCTAAAATTAAGTTTTGGTCTTTACCATAGCCCATTTGGTTAAGCCACTGCAAAGCTTTGACTGAACTATCAAAAACACCAGTACCGCGCATTTTATCAACATTATCTGCTAGGTAACAGGGTAAAGAAGCTACAACTCTTACTTGGTGTTTAGCAAAGTATTCTGGTAAATCACCAAATCCATCTTCAAAATAAATCGCCAAATTAGACCGGACAATAACTTGTTTACTAGTTGCTTTTGCTGCTTCTACCAGTGGCTTAAATCCATAATTCATTTCAGGTGCGCCACCAGTCAAATCCACAATTTTAATTTCGGGAAATTTATGGATTAGTGAAATCAATTGTTCGCAAATTTCAGGAGAAAGTTCTTCTGTACGTTTTGGCCCGGCTTCGACATGACAGTGTGTACAGGCAAGATTACAACGCTTACCTAGATTAATTTGTAAAACAGTAATTCCTTTTTTTGTCAAAGGTGAACTGAGTTTATTTTTAAAGGCTGTGACTGCTGTATCTCGGATAATTTTTGCTTGACTTTGCATTAGTTACTACTCCTAAAAAATTGCACAACAATATTCAATTTTTCTAACTTTGCAATAATCTGTAGGTTATTGCACTAATAATTGCAGTAGTTGGTAAAGTTAAAATCCAGGATAGTAGAATCTGATAAAAAACACGCGGATTAGATTTAGATTTCTTGCTAATTAATCCTACACCAAAAATCGAACCAACTGAAACGTAAGTGGTAGACACTGGAAGCCCAAACCGAGTAGCTGCAATCACCAAAATCCCAGTTAATATATTTGCTGATAAGCCTTGAGTATGATTCATTGAGGTAATCTTTTCGCTCATGGTTATTGCAACTTTTTGGGAGTTGAGTAAACCGCCAAGTGCCATTGCGATCGCTATCACGATCGCTCCTCCCTGAATCGAGAAATACTCAATAATTAGGAGCAGTGAAACAATCTTAGGAGTATCATTTAATCCTCTAACAAAACTGACAATTCCAGCGCTGAAAAAATGGCAACTATCAATCATTTTTTGGTTGACTGGTAGATGCCATTTTGAATTAATATAGCCAGATAAGCTGTAAATTCCTGCGGACAAGGGAATAGCAATGATTGGACTGAGTAATAAAGGCAAAACAAAGGAAGTTCCCAAAGCTGCAAAATTAACTTGTAGTCCGATCGCAACTAATCCAGCGCCAACCAACGCACCTGTTAAACTGTGAGTTGTGGAAATGGGAAACCCCATGAGGCTAGCAATGATTACAGTCAATCCAGTAGCGA
The DNA here is from genome assembly GCF_034530915.1 of Nostoc sp. DedQUE09. Lineage (NCBI taxonomy): Bacteria > Bacillati > Cyanobacteriota > Cyanophyceae > Nostocales > Nostocaceae > Nostoc > Nostoc sp. DedQUE09. Next base: position 35,521 of record NZ_JAVRCE010000048.1, on the reverse strand, counting down.
TCGCAACTGCAAGATGAAACTCTGGAGAATTAGCGATTGCATCAGGTAATATTCCTTTTCCAGAAAAGTTTTTAATTAATGCTCCTGCTAAAAAAGTCGCAGTTATTGCACCAGCAAAAGTTGTAAAAGTTGCCCATAAAATTGCTGTTTGATAACTGCTAGTTCGGCTACCAAACAGCGTCGCTACACCTTTAAAATTATCATTTGCTCCATTTGAATATGCTAAAAAAAGCGTAGCTAAAAACAGACTTATTAACAACATTTCGGAGTTTATAAAGAAGAAGTCAGAATCCAGAATTCAAATTGTGCATTTACAGCGGTTCTCAGTTGAGTGAGGTACAAGAACCCCACCCCCAACCCCCTCCCCGCAAGCGAGGAGGGGAATATGATGTACCTCATGTGATTAGTAAACGCTATATTACCCAGTTGTACAGAATTATTCTGTTAGCGGTAGCGGGGCGTTTAGCCCATTCTGAGTCCTGAATTCTTTGTTAAGAAATTAACAGCAGCCACCACCGCTATAGTGCCAGGTTGAATCGGTAACAATTATTTCTGCTGGCTTACTAGCAGCAAGTTTAGCAGCAGTTTTATCACACACCGCAGCCGGAATACCTAGCTGAAGTATATGACCTGCCAAATCGTCAAAGAAGGGTTCAGAACCAGCATAAATTGCTGTTTTTCCAGTGAAAATGCAAGCACCATCTTCTGGAATGATAACTTTAAATGAGACTGAATCCAGACTTTCTAAAAGTAGGTTTTCTTCTAAATTATAAGTCTGGGAATCTAGTAGGCGATAAGGACGACGGGCACGAATTTCAACTTGACCAAAACCAGCATTTATAATCCTTTCAGTATACTCTTGATATGTGAGTGCGCCTGATAAACACATGGCTCTCAGCCGCTCATCTTCTTGAAGATGTGCTGGAATCGGACGAGTAGCAATTGGATCACTCATCTGCAAACGTCCACCTGGTTTTAACACCCGATATGCTTCTTTTAAAGCACGAGTTAAATCTTCTGGTTCAAAGATGTTGAAAAGACAATTTTGTGCCACGATATCAACGCTAGCATCAGCAACAGGTAAATTAAAAGCATCACCTTCGCGAATTTCCACAAAGCTGGTGTTAAACCAGGGGTTTTCTTGAGCAGCAATTTCCAAATTACGTGCTGCTGCTTCCCGCATGGCCCCAACCGGTTCAACGGCAATTACAGCACTTGCATAACGGGAAAAATAAGCGAATTGCAACGCTTCTAAGCCGCCACCAACGCCGACGTACAGCACTGTAGGTTGGTTTCCTAGTTCGGTGGGGTGAACAGTGGTGCCACAACCATAATTCATTTCCTGCATTGGCAAAGGAATTTTCAATCCTGGTAGTTGCAGGGGCGTACTTTGTACACAACAAAGTCCAACTTGCGGGGTTTGGGCAACTTCGCGGTAGAACTGCGCTGCTGTTTCTAGATAGGTCATGCCACTTTGAGTTTTAGATTTTGGATGATGATAGCTTTGTGCATCCTAATATAATTAACTCTAAGTTGGATGAGTTTTTGTGGAGATTGCCAAAAACGCCAAAGTTTGCTATTTTTAAACTTTTTCCTTTTGGGCAAAAGGGACTGAGGGAATAAGGAAGAATTATTGAAAAGTCTTTCGCTTGTCTCCCCTCAATCCCCAATTCAATAGACTTCTTGCATAAATCGGAAAAAGCGAAAAAATTCTGTATTGTCCCCTTCCCCTTTAACCTTTACCCTTTTCCCCCTCTTGCAAAAGTGCTTTTTGCAAGAGGTTTAATCATGCAATGTGTAGCCAACACCGATCACAGTTTGAATGAGACATTTTTCATTATTGGCTTCAAGTTTCAGGCGCAGGTAGTTAATGTAAGGTTCAATGATGTTAGCATTGCCCATGAAGTCATAACCCCAGACTTCCTCTAAAATGCGATCGCAGCTAATTATCTGTCGCGGATGGGCGAGTAAATATTCTAGTAAATCAAATTCTTTAGCAGTTAACTCAATTAACCGCCGATCTCGGTACACTTCCCGCGTGCGACGATTTAAACTCAGGTCTTCAAATTCTAAAACATCTGCGTATGCTTGGTTGCTTCTTCGTAGGCGAGCGCTAACTCTAGCTAATAATTCATCAACGCTGAAGGGTTTAACCAGGTAATCATCAGCACCAGTGTCTAAACCTGCAATGCGATCGCTTACTTCATCTTTGACGGTTAATAAGATTATTGGCACTTTCTCAGATATGCTCCGCAAGCGGCTGCAAATTTCCAACCCCGACAACCCAGGCAACATCCAGTCTAAAATTACTAAATCCAGATGCAACTCCCTTGCTGCGGTGAGTGCAGTTAATCCATCGTAGGCAATACTGACTTGATAGCCTTCATAATTCAATTCCAATTCGATAAATCGTGCCAGTTTGACCTCATCTTCAATCAGTAAGATGTGCGTCATGATGATCTTAATAATTTCAGCAGGATACGGGAAGCAACAATAGTGCCAGCTACTTAATAGCCAAACATCTAATTAGGTGTACGTTAGCTTAGTATAAACCTGAGTAAGTAACAACCGTAAATCTGCAACTACCGATCGCTGTTCGATCGAAGAACAATCCAACTGGCTATCAGCAATAAGCTGTGATATCTTCACCACATTTATCGGCGAGATAACAGAGCGCTCTAAAACGCAAACTAACCACTTCCTCGTATAGAGGATTTAATTTACACATAGGTGGAATATGTAATAGCTTCCGACCAAACAGTGTGATGTCTCGTTCAAAGGGACATTGAGCAGGAATAGCTTTGCATAGGAAATGAGCCAATTTGGAGTTATGAATTTCTATAGTTTCCAACCACTCGCGGACTGGGTGCAGTAGATCGTTGTGTGAGTGAACTTGAATAAAGCTTGTCATAATTTTTTACCTTGATAATTTCAAACTAGATTGAGTTTTTTGTATTTGAACCTCTATAAATAAATACAGTTCGCTTTTGTAGTTTTATGCATTTATTACTTTTTCTTTGATTCTCTACAGAGCGAGAAGGAGTACTATTAACTACACATTCAAATACTACAGTTCCCGATAATTTGTCCTCACTTTTCACTTCATATTGACAAACCCATCCAAAACCTAACCCCCTAACCTTTTCTTAAGAGGTTGTTTGAAAAGTGTTTGACTGTGATTTTAATTGCGTTGTTACCCCCCTTAGTCCCCCCGATGTATTGGGGGGAAACAAAAAAAATCCGGTTCCCTCCCCCAATACATACCTACGGTGTACACACAAGTTTGAAATAGTTTACTCACTTGGTTTTTCATGTCAGTTTTACCCCACCCTAACCCTCCCCTTAGAAAGGGGAGGGAACTAGATTTCTTATTTCCCCCCTTTATAAGGGGGGATTAAGGGGGGTAATTTGACTTGTGTGTACACGGTAGCCAATACATACGGGGAGGGTTAGGGAGGGGTAAAAAATATTTGATACATCAATCACGACTTTTCAAACATCCTCTAATAGAGAAGCTCGATTTTCAGGGTAAAAATGTAGACAGGACAACGCTTTTGGGCAAATTGCCACTATTTGATAAACATTTCAGATCAATCCCTTAACGATGCAAAATTTTTCAGATTACTGACAGTATTTTATGTTTCTATTTAGCCTACGTATTTATTGATCAATTTAATATCAAGCTAATATAAATAAAGGTTTTTAAGTGCAATCACTGGAGTGTTTTAGCACACTAGCATAATTTATGCAAGCGAAAATCTCGTGAATATGTCTGCAAAAATATACTGAATAATTTAACAAAATTTATTATTTGCCTTCTCATGTCTCAGAAAATATACGGTCACAATCATTAACTAATTATAGATATCCTTTATTAGAGCTAATTAGCTCCTAACGGCACGGCGCTAACGCTGCGATCGCAAAGCGTCATATTGGCGCAGCCCTCGTAGAAAAGCTGGCTCACCGTTTTTACCACTTTAGTCAGCAGCTACTTTTTCAACTAGGAAGGTAAAAAATGGAATGGGCTATTTACAAAAAGAATACGGGCAGTTTTGTAATAGCAGTCGCAATTATGACTGGTGTTGGCATCATCTCGTATCTTAGTTTGCTTCAGTATAGAGAAAACGCTCACTGGGTAACACATACACGGGAGGTGCTTGAAAGGACAAAAGAAGTCATGTCAGAGATCAAAGATGCAGAGACTGGACAACGAGGCTATCTTCTCACCGGCAAAGAACGGTATCTGGAACCCTATCGCACTGCAACTGGCGAGATTGCTCAGAAACTTCAGGCTCTACGCCAATTGACTGCGGATAATCCAAATCAACAGCGGCGGCTCGATCGCCTTGAACCTCTGATAACTAAAAAACTGGTTTTGATTGAACAGACGATTAACGCTAGGAGCAAAAACTTAGAGTCCGCGTTGCAAATAGTTCAGACAGATCGGGGTCAGCAGATTATGGAGGACATCCGAATGCTGACTACAGCTATGGAAAATGAAGAAAATGAGTTGTTGAAACAGCGTTCAATGGAGGCAAATGCCAGCGCTCATCAAACAACTTTGCTGACTATTTTTGGCAGCATTATCGCTTCTGCGGTCGTCGGTTTAGCAGCCACAATCACCAATCAGGAACTCGTCAAACGCAAACGGATGGAAAATTCTCTGCAAAAGGCTCGCGATGAATTAGAAATAGAGGTTAACAAACGGACTGCCGAACTGAGAAACACTAACGAAGAATTGCAAACTGAAATTAATGAGCGTAAAAAGGCACAGTCAGAGATTCTGCGTCTGAACGTCCAGCTTGAGCAGCGAGTTGCAGAACGCACAGCACAACTCGAAGCCACTAATAAAGAGATGGAAGCATTTAGTTATTCTGTGTCTCACGACCTGCGCGCCCCCTTGCGGAGTATCGACGGCTTTAGTCAAGCACTACTAGAAGATTATGCTGATCAACTGGACGCACTAGGTCAAAACTACCTCCAACGAGTGCGTGCAGCCACCCAGCGAATGGCACAACTGATCGATGATTTATTGAATCTGTCACGATTAACGCGTAGTGAGATGCGTTACGAAAAGGTCGATCTGAGCGCACTGGTGGAGGCGATCGCTACAGACTTGCACAAAACCCAACCAGAACGCCAAGTGGAGTTTATCATTACGCCGGGATTGGTTGCTAATGGTGATACTCATCTGTTGCGGATTGTGCTAGAAAACCTGCTGGGTAATGCCTGGAAGTTTACAGGAAAACATCAAAAAGCACGGATAGAATTTGGGCTTTTACAGCAAGATGACACCCGTGTGTATTTTGTCCGTGATGATGGCACAGGCTTCGATATGGCCTATATTGACAAACTCTTCGGTGCTTTTCAGCGCCTACACGCCATGACTGAGTTTGAAGGTACTGGTATCGGACTAGCTACGGTACAGCGCATTGTTCACCGTCATGGTGGCCGTGTTTGGGCAGAAAGCGTAGTGGAGCAAGGCGCAACATTTTACTTCACCCTTTAACTAGAGGAATAGACCATGATTTTACTTGTAGAAGACAATCCTGATGATGAAGCGCTAACCCTACGCGCACTCAAGAAAAACAATATTTTGAACGAGGTGGTGGTGGCACGCGATGGGGTAGAAGCCCTAGATTATCTCTTTGGTAAAGGTGTGTATGCCGATCGCGACATGAGCGTGATGCCGAATCTCATCCTTCTAGATTTGAAGTTGCCTAAAATGGATGGTATGGAAGTTTTGCGACAGCTACGAACCGACGACAGGACAAAAATCCTTCCCGTCGTCATTCTCACCTCCTCCAAAGAGGAGCAAGACTTAATCAATGGTTACAGCTTGGGAGCCAACAGCTATGTTCGCAAACCAGTAGACTTTTCCCAATTCAGTGAAGCAGTGCGACAACTAGGATTGTACTGGTTTGTCTTAAACGAATCACCACCAAGGATATAGCTTCTACCAATCCTCCAAAATCAGGTTATAGACGTAAGGCTGACTTTCTTAATTACGAATTACGAATTACGAATTACATGGGTATACCTCTGCGCGTATTACTTGTTGAGGATTCAGAAGACGACGCTTTGTTGATGCTGCGTGAACTGCAACATGGTGGCTACGAAGTAACCTTTGAACGGATTGATACACCCACAGCCATGAAAGCTGCGATCGCAGAGCAAACATGGGATATCGTGATCTGCGATTATTCCATGCCCACCTTTAGCGCCCCTGCTGCATTGAAGCAGGTCAAGGAAAGTGGACTTGACCTGCCATTCATTATCGTCTCAGGAACTATTGGTGAAGATACCGCAGTAGCCGCGATGAAAGCTGGTGCCCATGACTACATTATCAAAGGCAATCTAGCACGGCTTACCCCTGCTGTTGCCCGCGAGTTGCGCGAGGCACAGGTGAGATGGGAGCGTAAACAAGCAGAGGAGCAGATTAAAGCATCGCTTCAAGAAAAAGAGGTGCTATTGAAAGAGATTCATCACCGGGTAAAAAATAATTTGCAGATTATTTCTAGTCTGCTCAACCTGCAAGCAGAATATCTCAAGGACAATCAAGCCCTTGAGGTATTCAAAGATAGCCAAAACCGGATTGAATCAATGGCTCTGATCCACGAGAAATTGTATCAATCTCAAGACTTGGCCAAGATTAATTTTGCCGACTATATCCAAGATTTAGTAACTAATTTATTTTATTCATACAACGTTAATTCCAGCGATATTACCTTGAAAATGAACGTTGAGGAGGTTTTTCTAGCCATTGATGCAGCTATTCCTTGTGGTTTGATTATCAATGAACTTATTTCAAATTCTCTAAAATATGCCTTTCCCCAAAGAGAACCGGGAGAAATTTGTATTGACTTTTGCTCTATACAACCCAATTTATTTACACTTAATATCAGTGATAATGGTGTCGGTTTTGCCCAAGATTTTGACTTTCAAGCTACAGAATCATTAGGTTTACGATTAGTCAAAGGTCTAATACATCAGCTCCAAGGCAATATCGACTTTACCAGTAACAATGGAGTAGAGTATAAAATTATATTCCCAACTAAAAATTTCTAACTTTATAAGTTAAACAAAATCATGAATCCAGTAAATATATTAGTTGTTGAAGATGAAATCATCGTAGCAATGGATATACAAAATCGGCTCAAAAAATTTGGATACAGTGTTATGGCACTTGCCGATTCGGGAGAAGAAGCAATTAGGAAAGCAGCAGATGATTCTCTTGATTTAGTTTTAATGGATATTCACCTTAAAGGAAAAATGGATGGTGTGGAAGCCGCTCAGATAATTCATAATCTTTTTAATATTCCAGTAATATATCTTACTGCTAATGCAGATGAATCAACATTAAATCGAGCAAAGGTGACAGAGCCATTCGGCTATATTCTCAAGCCTTTCAAAGAAAAAGAATTAAAGTTCACGATTGAAATTACCCTTTCTAAACATCGGACGGAAAGAAAATTAAAACAGAATGAACAATGGCTAACTACTGTACTTAAAAGTATTGGGGATGCTGTAATTACTAGCGATGAAGCTGGAACTGTAACTTTTATGAATCCAATTGCGGAGGAACTGACGGGTTGGAATTATTCAGATGCATTTGGCAAAGAAGCAGCAGAAGTATTCAATATTGCTCATGAACAAACTCGTATAAAAATTGAAAGTCCTGTAAAGAAAGTCCTTCAGTCTGGCGTTACTGTCGGTCTACCAGAACAGACGATACTTATTGCTAAAAACGGTACAGAAATCCCAATTGATGATAGTGTTGCACCAATTAAAGATGACAACGGCAACATCACGGGTGCAGTTTTGGTCTTTCAGGATATCACCGAACGCAACGAAATTCTGGAGGCACTCGCGCGTCGCCAACAAGAATTCAAAGCACTAGTTGAAAATGCACCTGATATTATTTCCAGATTTAACACTGAATTGCGCTACGTTTACGTTAATCCAGCTATTGAAAAAGTTACAGGAATATCAGCCGAAACATTTATTGGCAAAACAAACGCAGAGTTAAGTCTGCCAGAAGAATTTTGTCTTATATGCGATCGCAAGCTTGGGCAAGTTTTCCAAACCAAGGAAGAAACGGAGTTTGAATGCAGTTTAGCGATCGGTCAGCAAACAAAACATTACCATGCCCGCCTTGTCCCTGAACTAGCTAACGATGGTTCAGTATATTTTGTTTTAAGTATCGCTCGCAACATTACTGCTCTAAAACTTGCGGAGGCACAATTAATTCATGATGCCTTTCATGATATGCTAACCGGCCTGCCAAACCGTGCCTTATTTATGGAACGGCTAGAGCGTGCGCTCATGCAGGTAAAACGACGCGCGAACTATACATTCGCTGTTCTCTTTCTAGACCTAGATCGCTTCAAATTTATCAACGACAGTCTCGGTCACATGATTGGCGATCAACTACTAACTGCCCTTGCTCGTAGATTGGAAAATTGCCTACGTGCTGGAGACACAGTTGCCCGTCTAGGGGGAGATGAGTTTACAATTTTGCTTGACGATCTCCAAAATGCCAATGACGTAATCAACGTAGTCGAGCGGATACACGAAGCTTTGACATTTGCGTTCCAACTCAGTGGGTACGAGGTATTTACCACCGTCAGTATTGGCATCGCTCTGAGCAAGGGTAGTTATAACCGACCGGAGGAACTTTTGCGCGATGCTGACATTGCAATGTATCGCGCTAAAGCATTGGGTAAGGCACGCCATGAGATATTTGACTCAACCATGTACACCCAAGTAACGCAGCTATTAGAGTTAGAGATGGATCTACGACGGGCAGTTGAACGCCAGGAGTTTCAGGTTTATTACCAGCCAATTGTTTTATTAGAAACTTACAAAATTATTGGCTTCGAGGCACTCGTTCGCTGGCAGCACCCGCAACATGGATTAGTATCTCCAGACAACTTTATTCCCCTGGCAGAAGAAACTGGGCTGATTATCCCTATTGGTTATTGGGTACTAGGCGAGGCTTGTCGGCAGATGCGTGCTTGGCAAGTACAATTTCCTACTGATCCACCCTTGACAATTAGTGTAAATCTTTCCACTAAGCAGTTTTCCCAACCTAGCCTGATTGAGAAAATTAACCAAATTATCCAAGAGACTGGTTTGGAAAGTAGCAGTTTAAAGCTGGAGATTACCGAAAGCGTACTTATGGAGAATATTCAATTAGCAACTTTTATGATCTTGCAACTGCAACAGATGAATATCCAATTACACTTAGATGATTTTGGCATCGGCTATTCATCCTTGAGTTATCTGCATCGCTTTCCCAGTAATGCCTTGAAGATCGATCGCTCCTTTATTGCTAAGATCGGTGCTGATGGAGAAAACTTAGAGATTGTTCAAGCGATCGTCGCTCTAGCAAAGAGTCTAAATATAGATGTCATAGCAGAGGGCGTAGAAACACTAGAGCAACTGACGCAACTTAGAGCTATGAAATGCAAATATGCACAGGGATATTTTTTCTCCAAACCCCTCGATAACAAGTCGGTAGAAACATTGATTTTATCTGGCATTGAACCTAGTTAGCTTCGTGTAACTAACCCGGCAAAAGCCCGATATTACAACCAATTCAGAACCGCTATAGTTAATTTGTGTTGTTAAGCAAATTCTTGGAGGCGCAGCTAAACTTACCCTCAAAAAGCATCAAGCTTTAAGAAAGCTGCGAAAACTAATGACTGATGACTTTTTCAATCACAAAAAGCTACTTTTTGACCTATGGGCATCGAGTTACGATTGGTTCTTTCCTTCAGTGTTTTATCGAGCCATTCACCAACGATTGCTGGAGTATATCGATTTACCAGAGCCAGCAAATGTACTTGATATAGGCTGTGGCACTGGACGTTTGCTTGCGCGCCTTGCTACTCAGTTTCCCAATCTACGAGCTACCGGATTGGATTTATCTGCTAATATGTTGCGGGTAGCAAGACAGAACAACCGCCACCGTCCACACTTAATTTATATTGAGGGCAAAGCTGAGTCTCTTCCCTTTGCTGATGGTCAATTTAATGCTGTTTTCAGTACTATCAGCTTCTTGCACTATTTGGAACCTAAACAAGTGGTTAGTGAGATCGCACGCGTACTTTCTCCTGGGGGACGCTTTTATTTGGTTGATATTACTTCCAAAAAAGAGACAGAACCTCAATTATTGCCTATCTCTCCCCGTGGAATTAGACTCTACAGCCCTAATCAACGTCAGCTTCTTGGCTCCTCTGCTGGGCTATTGTGTTTGAATCACCATTATTTACTAGGCCCTGTCTTACTAACGATTTTTGCTAAACCTCTAAGTTGAAATAGGGAATAGGAAAGAGTAAAAGGCTGGAAACATCTTGTATTAAGCCTTGTTGTGGATATCTTAAATTACGAATTAGTCTGACCTCGATATTCCATAAATACCACAGGAACTTTGAGCAGCCTTTTAGCTAACTGTGAGAATCTAAATTTCCTCTTAAGCGTAGATAAGCCTATTGTCTTGGGAAATTGTGGCAAGTCTTCAAAAGATATTGGCACAAAGTTAAAGCGACTGTAAAAGTGTACCAGTCGTTGACCTAAGCATTCCAGATAAAGTGGTTGCGTTGCTGTATTAATCAAATGCTGCGTTAGTAAACTACCCAAACCGCGACCTCTCCAAGCTGATGCAACGACCAAGCTACCAAGTTCTTGTGCCCCCGAGAAATTACGTAGTTGTCCGCAAGCTACAAGATTATCATTGCATTCAATTACCCAAAATTGCTGCCAATTTAATTGAGTTGGGTCAAGTTTGGCTGAAAATACCAGCAATCGAATCGACCACTGATCCGCAGAGGTTGCCTTGCGAAGCATACACCCAGATGGTAACGATAGATTGTTCTGGTTCATTAATTAGACTTTGATAGTTTGTATCACCATCATCACACCATATTATTCGCCTAGCCAGACTCAGATCGCTTGCTATTTCCTGGCAACTATCAATAAGGCAATTTCAAACATCCTCTAAGACATAAAACCCGTTCCAGGTTCTCCCTTAGCCATAAGAAGGGTTGTAAGGTTAAATAACTCTACATTTCTGGATTTTTTCAGCATACATGAGTAATACTAAACAATACTTCCGATAGAGGTAGAAATCAGCCATAACTATATCTGGATAGATGCATTCATACTCCTAATTTTTTAAGATAATCTCAAAGATAAATAATAAGGGATGTAATCATGGCTGAACAACAAAAATCTAATAATGAACAACCTGCGTCTACTGCTTCTCCTGACGCCGAAACCCCTATCGACGAAAGTATCCGCAAAACTGGTGATGCAGAAAAGAGTGATGCTAAATCCACTGCTACTCCAGAAGCTCCAGAAAACGATGGTGTAGCAGGTAGCCCCAATCAAGGAACTGAGTCACGTTAATTGATTTGAACCTTCCCAACTTTTAATCATCTCGTGGGGTCTTTTGTTGTAACCCTAATACAGTAAATTTAGAGTGGAAATGTGGTGTTACACTACATCTCCACTTGCTTTTTGTGTCAAAATTTGCATTGTTTCTACGTTGGTGCGTTAGCGTAGCTTACCGCAGCTATGTTTATTCTCGTGTGGGTACTCGCGGTCAGGAATTTGTTCTCGTTGACTATGATACTGCCCTCAGTCTAGCTCTTAGTAATTTACATATAGCGATCGCTCAGGATAATGGTCTCAATATCTTGAGCGAATTTTTGAGGTTTTCCGCCGTCTTCATACTCGTCGAGAATTTTCTGGTACAGGCATTGGTCTAGCTATCTACAAAAAGATCGTTGAGCGGTATGGTAGTCGCATCTGGGCTGAGTAGGAACCGGGCCGGGCGTAGGAACAGTATTTTATCTTACCGTCAACGCAAATTAAGGTATCTTGATATATATATCTAATAAGCGCTTACTAACCTTCTGTTAAGCGGATTCTTCCTATCCCTATCTAAAAAATAGGAAATCAGGTGATTATCTAACAAATTGATATAACCCTGTACTATGGAAAAGCTCACAATTCACATTCTATTAGTAGAAGATAGTGCAAGTGATGCTCATCTGCTACGCCGGATATTTTTAAATTCAGATCAAGAACAATGGCAGATGTTACATGTTGAACGGTTATCTGAGGCAATAGAAGCTAGCAGGGAAAATTCTACGTCTACCCTTGATAATTCTCAGATAGAGAGTCGAAAGCAACGCAGATTCGATCTAGTTTTGTTGGATCTCGGCCTTCCAGACTCTATTGGACTGGACACGTTGAAAAAATTTAGGGCAGCAGTACCTGATATCCCAGTTGTGGTATTAACAGGTGTTGATGATGAACATTTAGCACTGCAAGCATTAGCAGAAGGAGCGCAAGACTATTTAGTTAAAGATAAAATTACTATACAACGGTTAGTACGTGCCATTCGCTATGCCATTGAAAGAAGCGAAATTCTCAACCAACTACGCGAGAGTGAAGAACGCACCCGTCAGGCGCTGGCAAAAGAACAGGAACTCAACGAGTTAAAGTCAAGCTTTGTAGCAATGGTTTCTCACGAGTTCCGCACCCCTATGACTACGATTCGGACGGCTGTAGATATCCTTGAATACAATAGCAATAAACTAACTGATGGCCGAAGAACTAAATATTTCGCTCGAATACAAAATGCTATCAACCAGATGCTTAATCTCTTAGATGAAATATTGTTCTTAAGTAAAACGGAAGCAGCTAAACTCGAATACAAACCTACACTTTTAAATTTAAAAGATTTCTGTAGCGAACTCACAGATATTCTTCAACTAAATGCAGGTAGTAAACACAGCATTATCTTTACTTTTGAAGGTGAATCGACCCAAGTCCAAATGGATGAAGACCTACTAAATTGTATTTTAACCAATTTGATATCCAATGCTATCAAATATTCCCCTGAGAATGACACTATTTGGTTTGATTTGATTTGCAAAGATCGCCTCGCAATTTTCCAGATCAGAGATCGGGGAATGGGCATTCCTTTAAAAGACCAAACTCATTTATTCCAAACCTTCTATCGCGCCAGCAATGTGGGTGTAATTCAAGGAACAGGACTGGGACTCACTATAGTTAAAAAATGTGTGGAGTTACATAGTGGTCATATTCAATTAGAAAGTGAGCAAGGTGTTGGTACAACTGTAATTGTCACTTTGCCACTACAATAGACCTCTCGCAAAAATATATTTTTGCACTCTTAGGGAAAAGGAAAAAGGTTAAAGGGAAAGGATTTTGAGTTTCTTTACCCTTTACCCCGACTTTTGCAAGAAGTCTAATATTTCCATATATCTTTTGATGTATGGAAATATTTTTTAATATAAAATTACGTAAATAATAGTCGAGAAGAATGATTTCTAGGTAGGGGCAATAAAGTATCTTTTCTATAAAATGCAAATTTGCTTACATGAATTGTCCATACCTACAGCGAGTTTTGGCTAAGTTCTAATTTTTTCAAACAATACATTGCTACGTGGATTTTCTATTTTCCAGAGCAAGTAATTATTGTCACCATATACAACAAACGTTTTATAATTATAATTTGTTTCTATTTGCTTGCGCCAGCTATCTGAAGGATTTAGTAAAAAAATATCAGTGAACCCATTCGGAATATTGGGTATAGAACGGTCTTTTACTAATTGGAACTGCACTTTTGGTTCTAAAAGATAGCTGAGAGAAAAGACATTCCCGTAATTAATACCAGAATCATTACTAATCAAAAGTGGATGAGTAGCCTGATTAATAATTTTTGCAACTTGTGGATTACCAGAGCTAATAACCTTACTCCACCAAGTTTCAGCCTGAGAACTCACTCCATAAGAAACTAGCCCGCAAATAATCACTAGTCCCATAATTATTTGCCAGATTCTCCGGCGTACAAAACTCTTATTATGTAGCTGCGTAGCTAGTAAGTAAGTAACAGCTAGTTGAATTCCTAAATAAGAAATTAATAAATAACGTTCGGCAAGTGAGCGTATACCCCCAAAAAGTAAATCTGGTAGCATTAAAGGTAATGCAGGAATCATAATCAGCGTGACGATAAACAACCAGATTTTATAGTTACTTTTTCGACAAATAAAATAAATAGAATATCCAAAAAGAACTAAAAACAATGGCGTAATTACATAGTTAAACGGATTTTCAAAGCCTGAATTTAAATCAAGAAAAATCCGATTTAACTGTAAAAGCCAAGATTTAATTAAAACATCTAAGGGTAAATGTCTTTTTGTCCAGGCTGTTGAACTTTTTAATTGCAACAAGTTAACTATTATAACTATTATCCAAGGTGTAAAAGCTAACAATCCTGCTAAAGATGCTAATAGATAAGCTTTTACTATTCTCGTAAACTTAAATTTCGCAGTGGCAATTACATAAATACCATGAGCAACCATGACAAATCCACTGAACAAAAATGTATAGAGACTAAGCATTAAAGTGACTGCATACATTCCCCAATTTAATATGCGTAGTACTCGATCTTTTGATTCTAACCGTAATGCTCGTAGTAATGAAGCGCTGCATAGTAATACAGTCACTATCCAGAGAATATATTCTCGTGCTTCTTGGGCATATATTAAGTGAATAGGGGAGATTGCCATGAGTGCGATCGCAACCTCCGATACCCATGCCGATGCTTTAAATAATTCTCGACACAGCCAATAAATACTCGGAAAAATCAGCAAGCTGATGAAGGCAGATAAACTTCTAATTACCGTTACTGAATTGCCAAAGATTCCCACCCAAAACCGAGCAATTATATAATACAGTGGTGGATGCTGTGGATCGTCTACCTCCAAAGATCTAATTGTGTCACGTAAGCCTTTTTCCATATTGGGACTTTGGAATTTGGCAAAACTTTCCTTATTAATTATGCGACCATTAAATATTTGCTGCTTAACTTCATTTGCCGTATAACCAGAAATTCGCAATGATGTGAAAGTCTCATCGTGCCAGTAAACTTTACGGTCAAGGTTAAAAAAACGAAAAAATATACCCACCATTAACAAAACGACAATAAGAAACTGCAACCTATTTGGAGCAAGTTGGAGATGCCGCATAACTAAATTTCACAATAACTTGTACAACAATTATCTACTTTAACGAAACAACTTTATGAGTCTCAAAACTAGTTATTAAAAATGTCTAACCAAATAGACGCGGTATGGAGGCGATCGCTCAAAGCAAATAAATCATCAGGGTGAAAGTTCTGCTGCACCTGTACATTGTATTGTTGCGCGGTCAAATGTCCAATCTCTACCTATGCAGAAACTCAAAGTGGCGTAAATTCTGCACACAATCGGGGGTTTAAGTTCTTGCACGAGTCGTGGAAGATGATAGCTACGGTGTATACACAAGTCGAATTACCCCCCTTAATCCCCCCTTTCTAAAGCAGGGCTGTTTCATTCCCTAAAAGTCCTTAATTTACAAGCGTATCAGTCAAAAAAATCAGGTTGTTAACAATCCAATTCAGACAAAAACCAGGCGATCGCACTTAAATTTATCGGTTGAAGCCGTAATTTTTCGATTACCAACTTACTCAAATTTTTGGCTGATACTGTTGACAAAATCGCGATCTGAACGAATGAAACAGCCCTGCCTTTCTAAAGCAGGGCTGTTTCATTCCCCAAAGAGCTTTAAAAATCAAGGGTTATAGCAATTAAAAATTAGTTATTTTGTTACTAGCGTGCCGATGAAACCAACTATTTTACTGATATTTCAGTGCTTAAATATTCATCTCTTCGTCACGCTTACTTACAATTTTCTTGCTAACCATCTTGACAAATCCTGTTTGAAATGGAATGAATCAGCCCTGCCTTTCTAAAGGGGGAAACCAGAAAATCGAGTTGCTTCCCCAATCCATCGGGGAGGGTTAGGGTGGGGTGCTTATTTATGATTTATGGAAGAATACGCTCACAAGGTTGCAGATAATTTATTATTAAGTGAGGTATTACGTTGGCGCAAATTACGAGTTTTAGTCAATTTCCAGATTGAATAATAGTTATCACTATAAACAATATCTGTCTTGAATTTATACTTTTTTTCTATAGTTTTGCCCCAAGCCTCTGAAGGATTAAGTAAAAACACATCAGTAAACCCATCAGGAATTTTAGGAATTTTTTGATTGTTCACCAATAGAAATCGCACTTTCGCTTCCAAAAGATAGCTTAAAGAAAAGACATGACCATAATTATTACCCAAAGCATCACTAATCAAAAGTGGACGATTACTCTGATTAATGATTTGGGCTACTTGGGGATTGCCATAATTCATATCCTTATTCCACCAAGTTTCTGCCTGGGAACTCACCTTAGAAGAAATCAAACCACAAATAACCACTAATGCCATAATTATGTGCCAAATTCTGCGACGTGACACACTCGCATTATATAGTTGCGTAGCTAGTAAATAAGCAACAGCTAATTGGATTCCTAAATAAGATGGGATTAAATATGCTTCGGCAGACGATCGTATACTCCCAGCAATTAAATCTCGCAGTATTAGGGGTAATGCTGGTACTACAATTAATATAATGATAAAAGACCAGACTTTATAGTTAGTTGAGCGACAAATAAAATAAATTGAATATCCTACTAAAGTTAAAAAAACTAGTGCAATTAAATAGCCTAGAGAATTTTCTGCTTTCAGACCTACATCAAAGAAAATCCGGCTTAACTGCATTAATAAAAATGGAAATAAAGGTATTAAATCTGACTGTATTGTTGTTTTATCTGCTGAAATTAAAAATTGAAAATAGTCACCAATTACAACTGTTATCCAAGGCATGAAAGCTAAAAAACTCACTAGTGATGCTAGCAGATAAGTTCTCACAGTTTCAGTAAACTTAAATTTGGCAGTGATCATCACATAAATTCCATGAGCAACTGCTACAAATGCACTCCAAAGAAAGGTATAAAGACTAATGGCTAAGGTGACTGCATAAATGCTCCAGATAGTGAATGAATCAGGTTTTTGGCGTTCTTTTGCTAGCTCATATTCTAACCGTATAGCTCGCAGCAGAGACGCACTGGATAGTAAAATTGTGACTAACCAAAGAATATATTCTTGTGCTTCTTGGGCGTATACTAAGTGAATTGGAGAGATAGCCATGAGTGCGATCGCAACACCAGGAACCGATAATGGCACATTAAATAATTCTCGGCATAGCCAATAAACACAAGGAAACACCAGCAAACTGATACAGGCTGATAAACTTCTAATCGCCGTCACCGAATTACCAAAGATTTCCATCCACAATCTGGCTATTATGTAATACAACGGTGGATGCTGAGAATCTTGTTTTGCCAAAGACATAATTGTGTCATTTAAGCTTTTTTCTGGATTTGTACCTTGAAACTGAGCAAAACTTTCTCTGGCAATAACACGACCATTAAAAATTTGCTGTTTTACTTCAGTTTTTGTGTAACCAGAAATTCGCAATGAGGTATAAGTTTCATCATGCCAGTAAACTTTGCCATCAAGGTTAAAAAAGCGAAATAATATACCCATCGCCAATAAGAATATAATTACAAACCGCAACCAACTCGGAGCAAATTTGAGATGGCGCATAAGTGGGTTTCCTAAAAATTTTTCTCAAATGATCTAATTAAGCGTACTGGATGAGGTGCCGCAGCTACGCCCGTCGTGGACATCACCAAGACTTTCAGCAAAGCCTATTTGTTAAACATCGCCAACCATACTTTTATTTGATTGGGAAGATTGACAATCAACACCTCTCCTTTATTAACTACCAAAAGGATTAGACAAGATTGTATCAAATCCCGCAAAACTGGATTTGGTTTTGAAACCGAGATATCAATGGAGTGTAAAATACACTAGATGTAGCCGTATTTGTGGTACAGCGATTTCACAACTACTGTGCATTGGTTCATAGCTTTGCAAGTTGGGTTATAGTTCTCAATTCTCCTACCTGTAAAAAGGGTATTCGCCTAATGGCGAACGAAAGATTGTTTCTTGCTTCCAGGACAGGGGTAGAAAGGGCAATCGCCACTTGGTATTGTTAACTAATAAGAATTCGAGGTAGCAGTTTAAAGTAGCTGTATCAGCAGATTAAGAATACTCCTTTGGCAAGAAGATAAACTCTTGCTTTTAAGTTATCGGAGGCTAAGATCGCGCAGATGCCACAGCAGAATTTTTTGCGTTCGATTTCCAAAAGGTTTTTGAGAGTGCCACTCCGTGTAGCTTTTGTAGTACCTTTCATCCTGCAAATCTCTGTTGCTGTAGGCTTAACAGCGTTCTTATCTTTAAAAAATGGTCAGAAAGCTGTTAATGAGGTTGCTACTCAGCTACGGAATGAAGTTACAACTCGGATTCATCAACATGTGACCGATTACATAAAAATCCCCCAACTCGTCACTCAGATTAACGCCAATGCTGTCCATATTGGTCAGTTAAGTTTAAAAGATGCAAAAAGTTTAGAACACCATTTATGGCATCAAATACAGTTATTCAAGCCCTTAAGTCCGATCGCTTTTGCAAGTACACAAGGAGAAATTCATTCAGTTGATCGCCTTTACGATGGTTCACTAGTCATCCGAAAAAAAGATCAATCAACAGGTAACAATTACTATACTTACAGCACAGATCATCAAGGTAATCTTGTCAAGTTAATTCAAATTAACAAAACCTTTGATCCTCGCATTCGCCCCTGGTATACAAATGCTGTGAAAGCGGGCAAACTTACTTGCACAGAAATTTATTCATATTTCTCTTCATCAGGGCTAGCGTTCAGTGCAACCCAACCTCTTTATGACCAGACAGGGACTTTGCTTGGAGTGACAAATGCAACGTTATCTCTTTCACAGTTGAGTGAGTTCTTGCACGGTTTAAAGATTGGTCGCTCAGGAAAAACATTTATTGTCGAGCATTCTGGAGAGTTGGTAGCAACCTCAACCGCGGAGCAACCTTTTATCCTGAGTTATGAGGGAGGAAAAAAGACATCCAAACGGCTCAGAGCGATCGCTAGTAGCGATCGGATCACTCATCTGACAATACAGTATTTGCAGTCCCAATTTGGTAACTTTAGAAACATTTCTTCTAGTCAACAGCTAGAATTTGAAATTGATGGCAAGCGGCAATTCGTACAGTTAATGCCCTTTACAGCCGACTGTGGGCTAAATTGGGTAATTATCGTGGTGGTTCCAGAAGCCGACTTTATGGAGCATATCGAAGCTAACACCCGAACCACTATTTTGCTGTGTTTAGGAGCCTTGATCTTGGCTACAGGTATAGGAGTGATTACTTCTCATTGGATTACTCAACCAATTCTGTGTTTGAGCTTTGCCTCAAAGGAAATCGCTAATGGGAAGTTAGACCAAACCGTTAAAGTAGAAGGCATCAACGAACTAAGAGTTCTTGCTCAGGCTCATAATCAAATGGCTGCTCAATTACAAGATTCATTTGCTGGACTCTTAGAGGCTAACAGGCAATTAGAAGCTGAAATTAACGAGCGTAAGCAGGTAGAAGAACAGTTACGACATAATGCATTTCACGATGCACTGACAGGTTTACCAAACCGAGCTTTCTTTATGGAGAGCTTAAAACACACACTCCAGCGAGCCAAGCGACAGAAGAATTATTTATTTGCTGTACTATTTCTCGACTTGGATCGGTTTAAGGTGATCAATGACAGTCTCGGACACTTAAAAGGAGACCAATTTCTAATTGCTATTGCAAATAAATTAGGAGTATGCATACGCTCTACGGATATAGCTGCACGGCTTGGGGGAGACGAATTTACAATCCTGCTTGACGAAATCCAGAATGTGTCAGAAGCCATTAAAGTAGCTGAACGAATTCAACAAGAACTGACATTACCCCTTGAGCTTGACGGGCAAGAAGTATTTACAACGGCAAGTATTGGCATTGCCCTGAGTTCGACAGTAGACTATGACCAACCAGAAAACTTGCTAAGGGACGCTGATACAGCTATGTACCGAGCCAAGGCGCTGGGCAAAGCTCGTTATGAACTATTTAACCAAGAGATGTATACTAAGGCTCTGGTCAGATTGCAGTTAGAGAACGATCTACGCCGAGCGATCGAACGCCACGAGTTTCAGCTTTATTACCAACCGATTGTTTCCCTCGCTAATGGCAGACTTATAGGCTTTGAGGCTCTGCTGCGCTGGCAGCATCCAGAGCGTGGTTTGATTTCTCCCACAGATTTTATCCCCCTAGTAGAAGAAACCGGAATGATTGTCGACGTTGGTTACTGGACACTACATGAGGCGTGCCGCCAGATGCAAAGCTGGCAGGTGAGCCATCCAACAAACTCATTAGAGAAAATCAGCGTTAATCTCTCAGTCAAGCAATTTTCTCAACGGGATTTAATTGAACAGATTGGGGAAATTTTGCGCTCGACTGGTCTTGATGCTAGCAGTCTGATGTTAGAAATTACTGAAAGTGCAATTATGGAAAATGGCGATGAGGCAAATGCCGCACTCTCAGAATTTCAGAAGATGGGCATTAAGTTATCAATTGATGATTTCGGTACAGGCTACTCTTCATTAAGCCGTCTCCATAGCTTTCCGATTAGTGTGTTGAAAATTGACCGTTCCTTTGTCAGCCCCATAGATGCTAATGGCAAGAATTTAGAAATTATTGAGATAATTATCACATTGGCACACAAATTAGGTATGGATGTTACCGCCGAAGGAGTGGAGACAAAAGAGCAGCTAGCATTTTTAAGGAAGTTGAACTGTGAATATGGACAAGGATATTTTTTCTCGCGTCCGTTGGAGAAGGCAGCAGCAGTGGCATTAATCGTGAAAAATTCTCAGTGGTAAGGGTTTCTTGAGAGGATTTGGATAACGCCATCTGGCAAAGTCTGCAATATTAGATATAGTTAAAAAATCAATAGTTTTAAACTGCCGATCAATAGCAGGAAGGCTGCATATTTTAGCTCCAATATTTAAGTATGCCTGTAAAATTTTAGGAATCTCAACATTAGATGAATCTGAAAAATTTTGAGTCAGTTCTAGACAAAATTGTGAATTTGGGTAAACCAAAATACTTGGATGCATCAAGTTATTCTGCCGAAAATAATCATAAGCGCAAGTAGCTTGCCTAGTACATTGTGTGAGTAATGATGCACAGCCAAAGAAATATTGGTTTTTACTCCAGATGAGATAATTTGCCAGCCCTTCCCAGAGTAGTAAAAGTGCCTGACTATTGCGATATTCTTTAGCTATACATGCACGCCCAAGTTCCACTGATGCCTGAAGCACAGAATTAGGAATTCCATTAAGATTAAATATATCGGTAGCATCAAAGCCTAGTCTTTGAGAAGCCATTATATAGGTCTGCATCCGATAAGTTCCAATCGTTTTACCCGTATGTTTGGAGATTAGGATTAAATGATGGCAAACCGCATCAAACTTATCTATATCCATCTGGGTAAAGTTAGAAGCAGAAAATCCCAAGCCTAGTTCAAGATTAAAAACTTCAAAGCGCAACCGAAAAATTGATTCTAGTTCTTCTTCAGTTGAAGCCAGCCGTAGGATATATTTTTCAGTTTGAAGGACGGGAAAATCTTCAAGAGGGGGAGGAGGATTCAGTGGGTAATTGATGCGTCCAGAAACTTCCATCTATCTTCCTACTTAGATTTGCGAAAATATTCTACTAGGATTTAGGCACTATACAAATAGCTCACATTATGCATTAATGTGTCGAAGTGTAATTGAGATAGTTTTCGAGCAAAGATCCTTTAGAGCAATACGCTTGAGTTAAGGATTTTTGGTACTGATTTTTGACCTGTAAAGACGCGTTAGCGCAGCAGTAAGTTAGCATAGCGTCTTGTAGAGAAGCCTAGTCCAATTTCGTGTCTCTACAGTATTTTAGGTTGAACTGAACGCTATTGTGGTCTAGAGAGCTTTTTTACTTTCTTAGATTAGGGTTAGAGTGCTTTTATTATGGGCATTAATTCCCAAAAAATCTGGCAATAAGATACAAAATTTTCTTTTGATATACGCTATAGATGTAAGTCATAGCATTTTACACAAACCCTGATCTACAGCAGAATTCAGAATCCAGAATGGGCTGCGCCCCGTTGCGCTAACAGAATTCAGGAGTAAAACACGCTTTATATTTGGGCAACAGACTTAGCTTGTGTACCTCACCAACTTGAAATCTGCTGTATATTGTGACGACCATTAACCTCAGTGAAGGAGTTATGTCAATTGGTCGACCGAGAGAACTTGCTATACTTTTCAAAAGTTGAAGTATCACAACAAGCCTGATCAAAAAAAATTTTAGAATTTTCAGCTTCAAAACCAGTTCTGCCAGTTCTGAATTAATTTGCTAACTGCACATCAAAGGGCTATTTTTGCTTGCTAGAGTGTGAGTAGTTCACGTAAAATATAATGCCATTGTTGCAGCAGTTCTCATGACCTCATCTGCGTCGTTTGACACATTAGAGTCTTTACAGGCGAATATCGCTGAATTGATCGTTCGTTTACCGACATTAAAAAATCGGCAATTTATTCAACAAGCACTTACTACTATTGTTCGTCTAGCTGATAATGAAATTGAGCGTCTCGATTGGAAAATATTATCCGCTGCATTAGCAGATATGGAGCGCGGTTTCCAGCTTTTTTATGATTACCGACACGTTCGCAAAATCACCATCTTTGGTTCTGCTCGTCTAGCGCCAGATAGACCAGAATATCAAATGGCCCTTGAGTTTGCTCGCATTGTTTCTCAATTAGGATTTATGGTGATGACTGGTGGTGGTGGTGGAATCATGCAGGCGGGTCATGAAGGTGCAGGGCGAGAAAATTCCTTTGGATTAAACATTCAATTACCCTTTGAACAGCAAGCAAACCCTTTTATAGAGGGTGATCCCAAGCTAATTAACTTCAAATATTTCTTCACCCGTAAGCTGTTTCTTCTCAAAGAAAGTGATGCTGTAGCCTTGTTTCCGGGAGGCTTTGGTACTCAAGATGAAGCTTTTGAATGTATGACATTAAGCCAAACTGGTAAATTTGGGCCAGTACCTTTAGTTTTAATTGATCGCCCCGGTGGTGATTACTGGCGCTCTTGGAGCGAATATATTGATAAGCAATTAGTGCAAAATGGTCTTGTCAATCCTGAAGACCCCAGTCTTTACACGGTGACAGATAACCTGGATGTGGCTTGTGATGCTATCACCGGTTTTTACCAGGTTTATCATTCCAGCCGCTATGTAGGTGAGAAGTTAGTCATCCGCCTGAAGACAGATATATCAGACGCTCTGTTAGAACAACTAAATGCTGATTTTAGCGACATTATTATTCAAGGAAGAATTGAAAAAAGTCAGGCATTACCTCAAGAAGCACAAGATGAAACTGTTGGACTACCTCGCCTCATTTTATATTTCAATCAACGCGATTTAGGGCGCTTGTATCAGATGATTGCCACAATTAACCGGATGGGTACTCCTTCGCCAGAGGATGCAGCGCATCCAGAAAGGAAGTAGGCATTAAAAAAGACAGGGGGAGAATTTTGAATTACTTTCCCTTTCTTGGCTTTAAGGTCATAGAACAATACGGTTCGGTTAAAGGGGAAAGGGAAAGGGGGAAAAAACTTTTAACCCTTAATCTTTAACCTTTCCTCCAAAGGTAATTCTGAGTTCAAAATGCTGATCCGAACCGTATTGGGTCATAGAAGTGCGTCAATGAATAGCCAGTAGTAGACATCACCAGTTCCTGAATCAGTCCAACGGCTAATATCTCCACATATCTGCAAGTCTGCTGTTTGATATAAGTATTTTTATCACAAATCTCATGCGGCTATCTATCTTCATGAGCAATGGGCATTTTGGCATTGTTAAATAAGCCAGGAAAACAATATGATTCACCCTACTTACAGATGAGAAAAACACTAGTTATTATGACTCAATACTGATTTTTGTAAAAAAGCTTGTATATTAGCACAGTAAACAACGCTTGAGATCCTAACAGAGGAATAAAAAATGCTGGAATTATTGGGTTCAGGTTTGGTGTCGCTTTGGCTGGAAATGGCTGGGGTACAAATCAAGCCTTTAGATGCCTTAGATGCTTTGACTTGGCAAAGTAGTCCTGGCTTAGTTCTTGCCCCCGATCCAAATCCAGCTGGGGCGACTACGGTGCAGGAATATCTGAAAAAGCTCATAACATCAAAAGTAGTGGCGCAAAATCTGGCTGAGAATCAGGGGATTTGGATGCAGTCGGGGCCAATGCTGATGGCCAATCATCAAGGTACGACACCTCTACCGGCTGCTTCTTTAACCAAAATTGCCACTTCACTAGTTGCTTTGAAAACTTGGGGGCCAGATTATCAATTTGATACTTTGGTGAGTGTCACTGGCTCAGTGGTAAATGGAGTTGTGCAGGGCGATTTGGTGGTTACAGGCCGTGGCGATCCTTTGTTTGTTTGGGAAGAAGCGATCGCTCTTGGTAATACTCTCAATAAAATGGGCATCAAGCAAGTAAAGGGGAATTTGATTATTACTGGCAGTTTTGCCATGAATTTTCAACGTCAGCCAATGCTAGCCGGTCTGATGCTCAAGCAAACGCTAAATCGTGCAACCTGGGGACGCCCTGCGATTTATACACACTCAATTATGCCCAAGGGAACACCCAAGCCTCAAGTTCTGATTGCAGGCGGGGTGAAAGTTGAAGCCCAACCAAACCCTCAACAAACTTTGTTACTGCGTCATCGCTCATTGCCCTTGAAGCAACTAATCAAGGAGATGAACGTTTACAGTAACAACGATATGGCAGAGATGCTGGCAGATTCAGTCGGGGGAGCAACTGTAGTCCAATCAACTGCTGCTAGCCTGGCGAGAGTGCCACAAGTGGAAATTCAGTTAATCAATGGTTCTGGACTGGGCCCCGAAAATCGCATTTCCCCTAGAGCGGCTTGTGCCATGTTGATGGCTATTCAAGCTGAGGCATCTGCCCATCAACTGAATCTAGCTGACTTGTTCCCCATGTCTGGATTCGATCACCGGGGGACACTCCACGCCAGACACATTCCCCTGGCGACTGTGATCAAAACTGGTACTCTCCGAGATGTAAGCGCTTTAGCAGGAGTGATGCCCACACGCGATCGCGGTTTGGTTTGGTTTGCTATTATCAACCGTGGGACAAATGTCTGGGGTTTGCGGACTGAACAAGACCAACTTTTGCAAAGTGTTGTCAAACAATTACAACTACCTCCAACCGTTCCTGTTAACCTTACTCCCCACTCAGCCATCAACTCTTTACCCCAGCTAGGTGCAACTAATCGGAATGAAATTTTATACAAAAGTTAGGGACTTCCATAGTCTACAGTTAGAACAGAGAGCGGACTAGTCTTGTTAGCAATCCAAAAGTTTTATTGATGGGTAAAAACCGAACTTGTAAAGGGTAAATGTCCATAATAGCTTTTGGGTTAAATTTTCCATTAAGTTGATTACATGGTAGTTCGCAAAATGCCCTAACCCCAGTAGGGGAAAGAGCAGGCGAAACCAAAAGTAAAAATAACTGTAAATAGATTTGTCACGACTAAGCAACAATTAAGCTTATAAATTAGGTTGTGATTATGCGATTTCCCAAAATATCTCGGTCTTTACGGCAACTCACTACTCATGTTTTAGCGATCGCGCTAGGAGTTGTGCTAGCGGTTAGTACATTGCAAGTGTTACCCTCCCAAGCCGAACCAGCACCCACAATAACTGTTGATACTTCAAATCTAATTGCTCAACGGCAATCACCAGCTAGTGCTGCGATCGGTAGCACCAGCTTTGTCACAGCAGCAGTTAATCGTGTAGGTACAGCCGTTGTCAGGATTGATACTGAGCGAACAATTACTCGTCGCGTCGATCCATTTATGGAAGACCCCTTTTTCCGTCGGTTTTTTGGTGACGGTTTCTCCCAACAGATTCCTTCTGAGCAGTTACGCGGTTTAGGCTCAGGTTTCATTATTGACAAGAGCGGGTTAGTTATGACTAATGCTCATGTGGTCGATAAGGCTGATAAAGTAACAGTTCGACTCAAAGATGGCCGCACCTTTGAAGGGAAAGTTCAAGGTATTGATGAAGTCACAGATTTGGCAGTAGTCAAGATTAACGCTGGTAACGATTTACCAGTCGCGCCCTTGGGTTCTTCCACTAATGTCCAAGTAGGAGACTGGGCGATCGCAGTTGGTAATCCTTTGGGATTCGATAATACTGTTACCTTGGGAATTGTCAGTACTCTCAAACGTTCCAGCGCCCAAGTCGGTATTAGTGACAAACGTTTGGATTTTATTCAAACAGACGCTGCTATTAACCCTGGTAACTCTGGCGGACCACTATTAAATGGTCAAGGGGAAGTAATTGGTATCAACACAGCCATTCGCCCTGATGCGATGGGTATTGGATTTGCAATTCCTATTGATAAAGCTAAAGCGATCGCCGCGCAACTGCAACGCGATGGCAAAGTTGCTCACCCCTATCTAGGTGTGCAAATGCTAACTTTGACACCCGATCTCGCCAAGCAAAATAACACCGATCCCAACTCTCCGATTCAGATACCAGAAATCAATGGTGTTTTCGTCATGCGAGTTGTCCCCAATTCTCCAGCTGCATCTGCGGGTATCCGGCGTGGGGATGTAATTCTGCAAGTTGATGGTAAAGCAATTACCAGTGCTGAACAATTACAGAATGTTGTGGAAGACAGTCGCCTTGGTCAAGTATTACAGGTAAAAGTGCAACGAGGTAATAAGACAGAGCAGCTTTCAGTCCGCACAGCCGAGTTGCAAAATGCGTCGTAGGGGCAATCATAGTCTATTTTTATTGTGTGGAATAGTAAGGGCACAGCATTGCTGTGCCCAAAGCGCGTATAGTCTATAAAGGTTTTAACCTACAAAGGTGGGTAAAGTCTCGTGTAGCCGCGACTTCCAGTAGCCAAGACAAGTAAAAATTTAGACTTTTCAAACATCCTCTTTGAATAGAAACTGCGATGTGCGATCGCAGTTTTCGGTACTACTGGTTTCCTCTTTTGATAAGTTGGAATTGATGGGTTGCGATGCCTACGGCGGGCTACACCTAAGCATTGGGGGAGCTAACGGAGTTAGAATACTTTCGGTCACTTATTACACATATTAGCCTTTTCGTGGAATGCTGTACTACCCTGTTTACGGGGTGAAATGAGCAGTGATACCGAAACTTACGCTAAGGACTTAATGAGCCACTTTCAATACTGCGATCGCCACAGATAAATGTAGCGAACTGGAAACAAGGCAATTTTGAAACCACATTAACTGCAAATAAGGGGGTCTACCGACTAAAGCTCACCAAATCCTTCAATCTCAGCTTCACCCTTAACACGTTTACCACTTTCATTTCGCCCAATAAAATACCACTTGGTTTTCATGTTAATTAATTCGGCACTACCACTCCAATTTTGAAAATCACTGTATTGATAATTAGGTAATATCATTCCTCTTGGACAGGAATACCATTCAATAAAATCATTACGAGTAAAGGGTTTACCTGTGAAGTTTTTGAAGTACCATTGTCCTCCAACCCAACTAAAAGCACCAAATTCTTCAATAACAACTTTTCCAGCTAATGACTCAATTGTAGTGGCATATACCCAAGTGTATTGATATCCACTTAATCGGCCTCTGTGTGCTTGTACAGGATTTGGTGTATGAGTTACTTTCAATTCTGTCGGAAAAGACGAGAGTGCTTTTAGCTTACATGAACTTCTCCATACTCCAAGCAAAAATTGCAGCTTTCGTCCTATTTCTATTATCACATACACTACATTTCACCTAGCTGTATATACTTAAACAATTATTATATGAAATTTTTCGATACAAGCCGCTAAGTTAAATGTATACAGCAATTTTGTGAAATAGATGGATTGGGAAGAGCTTTATCAAAATTGGTTATCTCAACGAAATGCTAACAATGATAATATAACGTTGAGCTTTTTTAGGATTAAGCCGATATCTGTGTAATTTGGGTTTAGTTTGTACAGAGTAGAGCATATACTCTGAAAAAAAGCCTTCCTGCCCGATCTCAGAAAAACAGGTAAAACGGCTCTTTTATAAAAGCTGCCAATCACTTGTAGTAAAAGTTTAGGGCTACCAATGCTGCGAAACTTCCTTCCCCAGTCAGGGCTATGACCCTAAACATAACTTAGGAAATCGCTACAACGACTCTAAATCACTTACCAACAATTAATACTAGACCTTCATGGGCTAATAGGGCTTGAGGAAAAGCAGATTTAATATCGACTTGCACCCGATCGAGAAAATCATCATGGTCATCTGGGTGATGATGAGAAATGGCTAGCCGTTTGACGCCAGAATTTAGAGCTGCATTCACCGCAGCTTGCCAGAGTAAATCAGCAGCATCATGGTTGTGAGATGTCGGCGGAGTGTAAGTGGCATTGGCAATCAGCAAGTCAACGCCTTGAATAAACTCTAAAATCCGCTCTTGCTCCACTTGATCGGCATTTTGGTGCAAATCCGTGATGTAGGCAATACTATACTCTTGCCAAGTAACTCGGTAGCCAACTGACCGCTGAGTTTGATTAATTAATGCAGTTGTAATGGTGACATCATCTAACTTCACGTCACTTTCTGGGGTCAGATTGTAAAATTGCAATTCTGACTGCATTACCTGTAAAGGGTAAGGAAAGTGGGGCTGGAGCATCTGATCGTACAGACATTGTTTGATTGAGGCTCCATTTGAGGCAGCTGTGCCGTAAATATGGAAGCAATTTTCCCCAATAAATGCGGGAGCAAAAAAGGGAAACCCTTGAATTCGGTTTGATTGGCAGTTGGTAAAAAATAAATGGGCTTGTATTGGCTGTTGCAGTTCTTGCCAAGTTTTACCCAATATGCGTAAGCCAGTACCGCCATCAAAAATCAAGCGTTTTCCAGCTACATATATTTCTACACAAGCGGTATTACCACCATAACGACTGGTATTGCTAGTGGGAGTGGGAATTAAACCTCTTACACCCCAGAATTGCACGATAAACTCACCTGCTGGGCTACTTGGCAGGGTAGATGACTTTTCTCTTATGTAGCTTTGGGAATCCGACAACTCAAAATTTGACATTTTCCTTGAAATTAGACCTTAGCGAGCAGGTCATCGTAGCGCCGCACTTCCAACAGCCTGTTTTTTTCGTCCACAATGACTACCGTAGGAGAGTAACTTTTTAACTCTTCTGGAGTGAACTGCCCGTAAGTCATTATAATCAAGCGATCGCCAATAATGCCTAGACGTGCCGCACCTCCATTTAGCTCAATTACTCCTGAATGGGCTGGAGCGGGGATCGCATAGGTAATAAAGCGCTGACCGTTGGCACTATTAACTACTTGCACCTGCTCATAGGGTAAGATACCAGCTTTTTCCAAAAGGATTTCATCAATGCTGATACTACCTACGTAGTTGATATTCGCCCCCGTAAGGGTGCAGTTATGAATTTTTGCCAAAAGGAGAGTACGCTGCATTCTGGTTTGGGGTTGGTGGCAGTTTTTGCGATCCGTAACAAGCAAAAGTAATTAAAGTGAGGAGTTAGGAATAAAAATTTATAACTCTTAACTCCTAACTCCTAACTCCTCTATTATCCTCTATAAGCTTTGACGGATTTTTCTACTAAAGCTGCAACCTTGTCCACATCTTGCCAACCGAGAATTTCAGTCACCTTTTTTTCCAAATTTTTATAACTACGGAAAAATTCGGCAATTTCATCTAAGCGGTGTGGTGCTATGTCTTTCAGGGATTTTACTTGAGTGTAGCGCGGATCTTTGTCAGGAACACAAAGGATTTTTTCATCGCGATCGCCACCGTCAATCATCTCCAAAAAGCCAATTGGTCGCGCAGCAATAATACAGCCGGGAAAGGTCGGTTCGTCAATTATGACCATACCATCTAGGGGATCGCCATCATCAGCCAAAGTATTGGGTACAAAGCCGTAGTCGTATGGATATTGCACCGAGGAATAAAGTACTCGGTCTAGAGCAAAAGCTTCTAGTTCCTTGTCGTATTCATATTTATTTTTACTTCCGCCAGTAATTTCAATCAGAACGTTGATTAAACCCGGTTTCGGTTGGGCAGGAATGCGAGATAAGTCCACAAAAAACTCCTCTGATAACAGTGAATCACGGGGGCACTCAGTCAGCTTCGCTCCCCGTGTAGAATTTTAGGGCAATATGGATCTCTTCCCAAGGTATTTGTTCTATAGCATAGGGAAGAGGGCAAGGAGAATTGGGGACAAGGGGAAAGACTAGCTAACTTTTGTCACCTTGGCCCCTTGTCTTTCCTGCTCCCTTGAATTACCCAAAAAATAGAAAAAGCGTTACGAGCAAACTTCGCAACGCTTTTTCCAAGAGGGTATTATGGATATCCTCCGCCCTTAATTGTTGTTAGAGAGATTTCTGTCCTAACTTTGGTTGAGACAATTCAAATCTGGAGTCACACAATCCAGATTCAGCTTACTCTTGACCAACTACATCCACATCTACAGAGATTGCCTACAAAATCAGTGTTCTGCTTTTTTGTAGGTCTTTTCATGAGGAGATGCGGCTGGGAAGCTCGATCAATCTTGATTTCCTTGTATGTTTTGGATCAGAGGTTGCTGGTTATTTTGAACATTAGTTGAAGAATAGTGGGCGATGACAAATACGGGTAGGGTAAGAGTCAGCAGAGCGATCGCAGTTCCCACAATGTCTGCCAAACGTTGGGAATATGTATCGGCATTGGCAGACTGGCTATTTGAATTCATACAAAATTGAAGTTCTTCGTAACACTGTGTAGATTTACTCTCTGAGTGAGAGTATTAATGCTATTTTAGCTATTTTTAAATTGTAAAATGTGTAGCATTCTACAATTTAAACCAGTTATACAACTGTCATAGTAGCCTTTTTATACATGGAATTCTTAATAGAAAGTTACAAGTAAACAAATCATGTTTTATTTTGTAATTAATATTTTCAGGTGTTTCCCTGTATGGTGTAACGGCTTGCATACGCAAAGCAAACTTTGACAGCATCATAAGTTACATTTTTTCGCTGATTAAAGATTAATTAGCAAAACATATTTATCCGATACTTCATGATTATAACATCCTATAAAGCCTTTGATAAGGTCGTTTTACTGTAATTGCTAATTTGTGATACAGGACACAAAACCGCAATTGCACTGAATATCTCTCAGTGCTTTTGATTGTTATATGGTAGTTATACCCAAAAATATTTGACACCAGAGAAGAAATAGGTAGGAATGATTTTTGTAACCAATGATAACTATCGAATAAATACAGATACATCAACTGTATGAGGCAGAATGGATTCAGTAATATCACTAAATAAATATTTAATAATTTAAATTTCGCAATCTATGTAATATCACAGCATTTTTGTCAATCTATATAAAGGTAGAGGAAAAAGTTTTAGAAGGTGGCATAGACGTGTAGTAGATTATTACTAAACTTTCCTTCCTTATATCTAGAACAAAATACCCAATCCCAATTTCCAGCTCCTAAATCTGTATAACTTTTTGGATAAAGCAAAATCTCAGACGAAAAATTGTATAACAAATTAATCAGCTAAAAAAACCGCCACTAGATATAATAGGGCGGTCTGGTTAAGCAATCGGAGGGTAATTACAGATTACTCTGCTAATAAATGAAATTGCTGTAACGATGTTTGCATTAAATTGGGCAGAGAGGCAGAGGGGCGGAGGGGAAAGACTTACTGCAACTTCTTCTCGGTAACTGAGCGTAGCCGTTAGCGTTCGCATTAGCGTCTCTGAAAGAGAAGCCTCTCGTAGAGAAGTCCTGCTCCCCTGCTTTTTCCTCACTCCCTACTCCCTTCCATAAACACTGATTGGTTCCTTGATAAATCGGGTGTAAAGGTGCTTAAACGTAGACTTAATTACGCGGGGCATACCAAAATCGATAGGCATTAGCTTGTCTGGTAGCCGCCAATCTTCTATTTTTAATAAGTCAGGATTTAAATGCGGAAAGTCTATGGCAGCAAGTTCTGGACAAACTCCTAGCCTTTGCGAAGCTGCAACTGTGGGCACTTGTTCAGGAGGAACATTGAGGATTTCTACCATCGCTCGATCTAAAGCAAATATATCTGATGCTGCTGCTAAAATGCCCAACTGGCGAGGTTCCCCGTTGCTGGGGCCATTACCTTCATGACCGATGATGCCATCTAATATGGTTAAGTCAGGGTTAATCGCTCTGGCAGTTTCTACTAACATTTCGCCAAATCTATTCGCGTCTTTTCCCGCTTCCATGTGCCACCAAGCTTTCATTTTGCCGGGAACACAACCAAACAGGTTTTTTACCCCCAGTGTTAATGTCAACTGGGCATGTGATTTCACTTTCGGTAGGTTAATCACTACGTCTGCTTCCATTGCTTCTTTAGATAGCCGCAGATGGTTAAAATTGTCACTGACGGTTTGGTAACGCTGACCATGAAAATCGATGATGGGAAGATTGAGTTCTTCTAAAATCGGCAGATAGCCATTTGCTATTGCTACGCCCTTGGCACTACCAAAAGCAGGACTATCGCCTAAAAATGGCTTACCGCCAACCTCAATTACCATCTGGGCAACTTCGTAAACTAGTTCGGCACGGGTGATACACTCTTTACCAGGACGCGATCCTGTAAGTAGATTTGGTTTTAGTAAAACGCGATCGCCTTTTTTCACAAATGCTGCTATTCCTCCAAAAGGTTCCAGGAGAATTACTAAGGATTCTCGTAAAGCCTCTCGTTCATAAGATGTAGCCCGAATAAGACTAACAGATGGGTTTTGAGTCTGCATGGATAATAAATTAGCAGTAATGAAGATATTCTTCTATCTTCCTATTTATACCAATTCTCTAAAATCTCGCGTACTAGCTTAACCTCTGCCGCAACCACAAAGCCAATAAAGGTAACGCTAGTTGATAACCCTGTTCAGCACTATAAATTAAACCTTTGTGCTGTAATCCAGTCAGCGATCCCTGAAGGCTACCACCTCTTGAAAGACCATGTTTTTGAATATATTCTTTACTTTGTGGTTTATCTGTAGGATCTAAAGCCAAACATTCTAAAAGATGCACCTGATTTGCTGGCAATAACATGAGTAAAGATTCAAAAACTAAAGACAAGTCTTTGAGTAATCCTTCTATTGCCTGCTGCACTGCTGCTTCACTAATTAACCCATCAGGATAAGAAAATGTTTGTAGGCGGCGAATTATTGCCATAGCGTCGCCAATGTGCCCTTGGACAGCATCTAAAAATAATTGCAGTGCGAGTGAGCGAGAATCAAATTTCATTCCTTGTATATGCAATATCTCCCTGGCCCACAATGCCAAAACGTCATTAGCTAAGGGGGCTAACTGTATAGTTTCTAGGGGATATGTCTCATCTGGATGATGGCTGATTTCAGCGATCGTTGCTATTAAGACGTAGCTGACATGAGTTTGTACATTGATTTGTCGTCTGAATGTTGCTTCCCACAAACCATTACGATCCCAAGAGCGAATGTGCGGAAAACTCTGCAAAATCAGCACTACCCGCTTATTTAAACCAATAGCCATAATTTGGAGCAAATTGAGCAAAATTTCAAATGCTTGCCACAATTGCTTTTGGTTCAGGGAACGCAATGACTTAAGTTTGCCTTCTGGATGAAAGACAAAAAACTCATTCCCAAACTTGCTTACCCAGTCTTGAATTTGTGCTGCTTCCCAGTTTTGGCTAATTGTCTCTGTTAGCAGTATGATAAATCGCTCTCCATCTGTAGCGCGGATGCAGTCTATCTCCAAGACGATCGCACCAACTTCTTGAGCAGCCCCTCGCACTAAAGTTCGTCGCCCACTACCAGGTACACCAGTAATCAGCAAGTCTCCATCTTGGGCTAGTACTTCGACAATTCGCTGAAATTCTAGCGATCGCCCAACCAATTGTAAAGGAGTAGACAAATCCAAATTCACCTAGTTTTTGCCCTTGGTTTTAATCTTCACCTAACGGCAAGCATACCCACTTGCGTGACTACTGAGCAACCATTGAAAGTAATTATAATTATAATCAGTTTTTATTAGTGCCAATTTGTATTTGACACTTGTTTTTAGTGCTAAAACTTGTTTAACACTAAATCAAAGGAAATAAATATGGTACAGGCAGCATCTCCCATTGCATCCCAAGAAAAGCAATCCACCGTTTGGCATACTTTGGAGATTCGCGAAGCGATCGCCGGTTTAAATACTGATGCTGAGAATGGCTTAAGTAGTGCAGCAGCCAAAAAGCTATTGTCTGAAGTAGGGGCAAACGAACTCACAGGCAAGAAAAGCAAACCTTGGTGGTTAAAATTTTTACTGCAATTTAACCAACCGCTGCTGATTATTTTGTTGTGTGCGGGTTTAGTAAAGGCGGTAACTGGCAGCTTAGTGAATGCTAGTGTTATTTGGGGAGTGACTACCACTAACGCCATCATTGGATTTATTCAAGAATCGAAAGCCGAAAGTGCGATCGCTGCCCTCGCCAAAGCAATTACCACAGAAGCAACCGTCATCCGTGATGGTAAAAAATTACGCATTGCTTCTGGTGAGTTAGTACCTGGGGATATTGTATTGTTAACTTCTGGTGATAAAGTCCCAGCAGATTTACGGTTAATTAAGGTTAAAAATTTACAAATAGATGAATCTGCCCTGACTGGTGAATCTGTAGCGGTAGAAAAGAATACTCAAACTTTAAAGCCAGATATTGCTCTAGCCGAGCGCAAAAACATGGCTTATGCAGGTGGCTTTGTTACCTTTGGGCAAGGTACTGGTGTTGTAGTTGCCACAGGGAATACCACAGAAACAGGGCGAATTTCTCAGTTAATGGAGCAACACACGGATATTTCTACTCCCTTAACTAGAAAATTCAATAAATTCAGCCAGAATTGGCTGTATATGGTGTTAGGATTAGCAGCTCTCTGCTTCGTGGTGGGATTAAGCTTTCGAGGTTTTCAAGAAGCTTTAGAAGCAGCAGTTGCTTTAACAGTCAGTGCGATTCCTGAAGGATTACCAGCAGTAGTGACAGTTACCCTAGCCATAGGTGTTTCTCGCATGGCGCGACGCAACGCCATTATCCGCAAATTACCAGCCGTGGAAACCTTGGGGAGTGCAACTGTTGTTTGCTCTGATAAAACTGGGACTTTAACAGAAAACCAGATGACAGTACAGGCAATTTATGCCGGAGGATATCAATATACTCTCACTGGTATCGGTTACACACCGGAAGGCGAAATCCTGATAGATGACAAATCCGTGAACCTCAACAGCCATAAAGGTTTACAAGAATGTTTAATCGCAGGTTTATTGTGTAACGATTCCCATTTAGAAAAGAAGAATGGCAGGTGGGTAGTAATGGGAGATCCTACAGAAGGGGCATTAATTACATCCGCAAACAAAGCAGGTTTTAGTCAGGCAACCTTAGCCAAACAAATGCTGAGGTTAGGTGACAACTCTCACCGCTAATTGCAAGCAATGTAGCGGGAGCATCTCAAATTCAC